>WQVR01000092.1 GCA_009785775.1 Candidatus Proendomicrobium guianensium | reverse complement strand
CGACAATGCCCTTACAGCGCTTAAAGCCGCGCGCGCGTCAGCCGCAGACATCTCTGAAGCCAAGCGGGAACTTGCAATGCTTAGGCACAAGTATAGCAGGTCGCTTTTAAACCTGTTAAGCGTTACCGGTATAGAACTTAATGCCATTGTTACAGTGGAAGGGCGGCTTGAACCGATAATCAAAAATTTAGACTTAAACCAATGCCTGCTTCGGGCAAGACAGTTTAGGCCTGAAATGCAAAACACCCAGTTTCAAGAAGATATAGACGGCCTTATGGTGCAACTTACCACAGAAGCCCGCCGCCCCTCTATTGTTTTGGGTCTGGGGCAAGAATGGCTAGGGGCGCGGATGTTTGGTGACGAAAGCAATTGGTTTGTTGCGCTTAATGCTAATGTTCCTATTTTTGACGGCGGCGGCCATTTAGCGCGCGGGCAACAAAAAAGAATAAGAGCGCGTGAAACTGTTATACGGCGCTCTCAGCTTGAAGACAGCATTAATCTACAAGTGCGCCAAGCCTTTGCCGATTATAAATTTCACAAACACACGTTTTTAAGCCGTCCGGTTATGCCGGAATCTTCAGATATTTTGCGCACGGCGCGCGAGGAAACACGCCGTCTTGCTGAAATATACACATTAAACAAAAGTTACTTTACTTTAGCGCTTGCAATGGGCACTATAGCCGAAGGTAATATAAATTTCTAAAATGTCCGAAATGATTATTAAAAAACCAACTAAAAAACACGGTGCGAGGCTTGCTTTAAAGCTTGCCGTATTGCCGTTCTTACTGGTTTGCGTTTTTTCCCCAAGCGCTTTTGCCTTTACTTTTGACGAAGACAGTTTTGTCTCAGAAATGCTTTGGCAAAGAGCCCGTATCGCTCAAAATCCTTACCGCCCTAAAGTTGCGCTTGTTTTAGGCGGGGGCGGGGGAAGGGGTTTTGCCCATATAGGCGTTTTAAAACTTTTCGAGGAAGAAGAAATCCCCGTTGATATTGTAATAGGCACAAGTATAGGCGCGCTTGCGGGCGCGTTTTTTACCGCAGGAGTTCCTATGAGCCAAGCCGCTGATTTAAGCCGCGAAATGTCATGGGGGCAGCTTGCCAATACAAACGTATTTTCTTTAGCACGGCTTTTACTTGCCGGCCGGCTTTTAAATAATGACAGGATGGAAAGGTTTCTTGATAAACACCTTGGGCAAAAAACTTTTGATCAGCTTAGAATTCCGCTGATATGTATTGCGACCGATATTAACACCGGCGAGCGCGTGCTGCTTCGCGAGGGAAGCGTTGCTTTTGCCGCGCGCGCAAGCGCTACGGTACCCGGTTTTTTTGAGCCTGTAGCCTATAGGCAGCGAATGCTTGTAGACGGCGGCCTTATTGAAAACGTGCCCGTAAATGTTGCTAATATTTTCGGCGCTGACCTTATTATAGCCGTTCCCATAAGCCCCGATATTCCCGGTCATGAGGTTTCAAACGTTTTTACAATGCTTATACAGTCTATTTACATACAAGGCCGCGCATTTGACGCCCAAAACCTTTCTTTAGCAGATATTATAATAAGGCCGGACGTTGCGGCAATTTCTGCGGTAGATTTATCACAGGCGCAACAGGCAATAGAACTTGGCTATGACGCTGCAAGGCGCTCAATAATGCAAATCAGGTCGGCAATAATACAAAAAACCGATGAAAAATATTTATTTGAATAAAATTTTAACTCTGCTTTTGGCTTTATGCCTTTTATCGCACGCGCTACCTTACGCGTATGCGGGGTATCATTTAATAGCAAAAGAGCACGAACTTTCGCAAAATATTGAGCGTGCCAGCGGCAGGCGTCAACTTCGTGCCGCGCATTTGGAAATTGCCGAATTTTTTCGCGCTACAGGACGCTACTTTGAAGCTATTAACGCTTATAGGAAAGTGCTTGAATTCAGACCGCCTAAAAGACAAAGGTATGATGTTTACATTAATATCGGTAAATCACTTGTCGGGCTTAGAAGGTATGAGGAAGCCCTGCAGTATTATAAAGAGGCGGAATTGTTATACCCCCGCCGCGCAGATATAAAACTTATTATTGGTGAGTTTTACTTAAGAATGGGTTTATACTATCTTGCCGAGAGAAAACTTTTAGAAGCTTTAAATATAGACCCAAACCTTCGGGTAGCACACCGTCACTTAGGCGATATTTACTTCAGGCAAAGCCGCTATGACAGGGCTTTAAGCCACTATAGGCAGTTAGGCTACCCTGAAAGCTCGTATAATCAAATTATTTTTAACATGGCAAGAAGTTACCGCATTACAGGCAACACTGAAGAGGCTTTAGTAATTTTACACCAAGCTCTTGACGGTTCTAAATACCGCAGCGACATTCTTTTAGAAATCGGCAGAAATCATATGCGAAGAAGAGATTTTGACTCTGCCGAAAACTACTTTTTAAAAAGCGCGTTGGCAAGCCCTTATAATGCTGTTGCCCATATGTATCTGGCATTAGCGCGTCTGGAGGGCGGTAACCCTTTTGCCGCAAAAATTACCGCCGCCCGCGCGGCAGAACTAAAACCCAACTTAGCAAGCATAAGCCTTTTGCGCGCCATGATTTACCTAAGGGTAAATAACCGCGCCCAAGCCCTTGCGCACGCGCGTGCGGCTTATGATAAAGCAAAAACTCCCGTCGTGCAATCTGCTTCGCAACGTTTAGCGCGCCACGCCGAAAATTATTGACCGCTTATTGCAAAATATAGTAAAATAAAATTTAAATTATTTATAGGATAAATTTGTGAATACTTACAAAAAAAACAAACTTTATATTGAAAATGCCGCCCTTGAAAAAATAGTTCAAAAATTCGGCTCGCCGTTATATATATATTCCCAAACGCAAATAGAGCGTAATTACAGCGCCTACAAAAACGCTTTAAGCAAATATAACAGCCTTGTATGTTTTTCCGTTAAAACAAACTCTAACCTTTCGGTAATAAAAACGCTTAAAAACCTTGGTTCGGGGGCAGATTGTGTTTCCGGCGGAGAAATTTTTCGAGCGCTCAAAGTTGGTTTTGACCCCAAAAAAATAGTTTATGCGGGTGTGGGCAAAACTGCCGAAGAAATAACCTATGCCTTAAAAAACAATATTTTAATGTTTAATGTAGAATCTTTAGAAGAACTTTCCGCCATAAACAGCATTGCGGGTAAACTTAAAAAAAAGGCGCCTGTTGCCCTTAGGGTAAACCCCAATGTAGACGTAGACACGCATAAATATATAACCACCGGCAAAAAAGGCACAAAGTTTGGCATAGAAATTCCTAGCGCGCTTGAAGCGTTTAAGCTTGCCGCTTCAATGAAAAATATTATTCCTGCGGGCGTGCACTGCCACATAGGCTCGCAAATATTAAGCCCTAAGCCTTTCGGTATGGCCGCAAAAAAAATAAGGGCTTTGGTAGACTCCGCCCAAAAAGCCGGCATTAAGCTTACCCACATAAATTTTGGCGGCGGTTGGGGCATAAAGTATAAAAGCGAAGACGCTGCAAGTTCGGTAGACGCCTTAATACAGGCAATAATGGCTGAATTTAAAGGCCATTACCTTAAAACTTTTATTTTTGAACCGGGCAGGTCTATAGTGGGTGAGGCAGGATACCTGGCAACTAAAGTTATTTACAGAAAAATGTCTTTCGGGAAAAGTTTTTTAATTATAGACGCCGCAATGAACGACCTTTTGCGCCCGTCGCTGTACCAAGCGTATCACGAAATGCTTCCCAATACTAAAACTTCTGCCAAAAAAATAAAAACGGATGTTGTAGGCCCTGTGTGCGAATCGGGCGATTTTCTAGCGCGTGATAGAATGCTCCCTGTTTTAAAGCAGGGCGAAATTTTACTTGTTAAAGGCGCGGGCGCTTATGGCTCTGTTATGAGTTCAGAGTATAACTCCCGCCCCAAAATAGCCGAAGTTATGGTTTCTGGAAGTACAACTAAACTTATCAGGCGCAGAAATACCTATAAAGACTTAATTTTAAACGAAATTTAAAAGGATACACAGCATACACCATGAAGATAAATTTTTTTAAACTTGCCGCCGCGGGTAACGATTTTGTAGCCATAGATAACCGCAAAAAATTAATAAACGCCGCCAACTATGAAACGCTTGCAAAAAAACTTTGCCATAGGCATTATGGAATCGGCGCTGACGGTTTGTTGTTGCTTGAAAAAAGCGCAAAACACAACTTTAAAATGAAGTATTTTAATTCTGACGGTTCACATGCGGCTATGTGCGGTAATGGCGGGAGAGCCATAGCAAAGTTTGCTTCCGAAATCAACGCCGCTAAAGAAGATATGGTATTTGATACTGACGCGGGCAAAGTTTCGGCAAATGTTCGCGGCGACAGCGTAAACTTAGAACTTTACAACCCCACAGATCTTGATATGGAGTTGGAAGTTAAAGCCGAAGACAAAACATTTTCCGCAGACTTTATAAATACAGGCGTTCCACACGCTGTGATATTTGTAAAAGATATTGAAAAAATAAACGTTGCCAAATACGGCAAAATTGTAAGAAACGCGGCTAACTTTAAACCAGCCGGCACAAACGTAAACTTTGTACAGGTTGTAGATAATAAAAATATTTTAGTGCGCACTTATGAACGCGGCGTTGAGGGTGAAACCCTTGCCTGCGGCACAGGCGTAACTGCGGCGGCTTGCATAAGCGGTATAAAAGG
>WQVR01000091.1 GCA_009785775.1 Candidatus Proendomicrobium guianensium | reverse complement strand
TGGCGTACTTGCGTTACAGCACCAAGACTTAAGGGTATAATGTTTTGTAATTGCAGTGTGCCGGAAGTAAGATTAATTGCAGGCGTAACAACAGGCATGACGGCCGCCGCAGATACGTTTTGCGACAGGGTTGTAACTGTAAAAATTACAGCAACAAAGCTTGCAACAAGCTTTTTGAAAAATAGTTTCCTTGTAAAAATACTGCCCATACTAAAAGTATAGTTGGTGCCGAATTTTTTTACAAGGGGATTTTAATTAATTTTTCAATTATTTTTCAAATTTAAACGAAGACCTTAAATCTATCCCTGCGGGGCGTTGGAAAGCTTCAATTTCAAATTCTGACATTATGGCAATTAAGTGGTCAAAAATGTAAGACTGGTAATTCTCGTACTCAGTCCATGTTATTGTGTCGGTAAAGCAGTATATTTCAAGCGGTAGCCCTTCGGTTGTAGGGTTTAGCTGGCGCACCATAGAAGTAAAGTTTTTGTTTACAAAAGGGAGGCTTCGTATATATTCTAAGCAGTAAACCCGAAAAGTGCCGATATTTGTTTAGTTACGGCTGTTATATTTGTGGTCTTTGGCATTACGGGCGGTATTGTGCTCTTCAAGTTCAAGCTCTTTTTGTGTTATGTAGTCTTTTAAGAGGTCTATTTTTTTAAATTTTGCTATTAATTTTTCATCGGCAAAGCGTATAGAATGAACATCTATGTGAATAGCGCGCTTTATACGCCGCGCGCCGGCTTCCCTCATTCCGCGCCAGTTTTGAAAAGAGTTTGTTATAAGTTCGTAAGCGGGAATTGTGGTAAGGGTTTTGTCCCAATTTTGCACGGTTACGGTGGTAAGGGAAATGTCTGTTACTTCGCCGTTGGCATTGTGTTTGGGAGATTCTATCCAGTCGCCCACGCGGAGCATTTCGGTCATTGCAAGGTGCCAGCTTGCTGTAAAACCTAAAATGGTGTCTTTGAAAATTAAAAGCAACACCGACATCATTATCCCAAGCGCCGAGATAAAATATGTGGGCTGGCGCCCCACAACGGAGGCAAGAATTATAAGTACGCCGAAAAAGTTTATAAAAATACGCGCAAATTGGGCTATGCCTTTTATAGGTATGGCGGTGCTGGATTGGTTTACTATTACTACAATGCTTAAAACTTTGTTTATAAGTATAAGCAGGCACAACAAAAAGTAAACATTAACAATTGTAGCTGCCGCGTTGTGGTAGAATTGGAAGGCAGGCGGAAAAAACACATTTGCTACAAACTGCGCTATAAGCCCTGCGCCGAAATAACCAAGCGCGGCAAAAAAGTTTGTTTCTTTTAAAGCTTTATACCACTTAGGATTTGAAATGTGAAAATACTTGCTTTTTACATAGCGTTGCGAAAGTATCCTGATAAGTTGAAAACAAAGGTATAAAAGCAGAACAAAAGTAAGCAAAGTAACAATGCCGGCAATGGGCATTAGGTAATTGTCCGGTAATTTCAGCCAGGTCAAAAATTGCATAACTTTTTCCATAACAAAGATTATAATATATATAAACACATTGTTCAAACCAATTTTTACTTCACCTTTGAAATTTTTACTTTTTTTGCTTATCGTTCATGTGTACTTGCACATTTTACTGTCGCAGGCATCGTAAAAATTTCAAATGTTTTATAAAAATATTTTAAAAAATACTTTATTGTGAATTTTTATTTGATTTAAAGTCGGCAGCTAAAATTAGTAAAAAATATTATATAATCATTGGATTAATCTGAAAAAAGGAAATGTTTTATGAAAAGACAAGACATAAGAAATATTGCCATAATAGCCCATGTTGACCACGGCAAAACCACCCTTGTAGACACGCTACTTAAATTTGCGGGGCAGTTTAACGTAAAACAAGACGACGCCCAAGACACTGTTTTAGATTCTAACCCGCTAGAGCGCGAGCGCGGCATTACTATACTGGCAAAATGTACGTCGGTAAATTTTAAAGGCAATACAATAAATATAGTAGACACCCCCGGACATGCCGATTTCGGTAGCGAGGTAGAGCGCGTTTTAAAAATGGTAGACGGCGCCATGCTTATGGTAGACGCCGTGGAAGGCCCCATGCCGCAAACCCGTTTTGTTTTGCGAAAAGCACTTGCGCTGGGTTTGCGTCCTATAGTAGTAATAAATAAAATGGACCGCCCGAACATAAAACCATCAGAAGCATTAGATAAAGTTTTTAATTTGTTTATAGAGCTTGGCGCTACAGACGCGCAACTTGATTTTCCTATACTTTACGCTTCAGGGCGCGAGGAATGGGCAAGCGGCAAAATGGAAGAAAAAGGCACAAGCATGGAGCCGCTTTTTGAAACAATTTTAAAGCATGTTCCCGCGCCCGAAGCAGACCCGGCAAAACCGCTTCAAATGCAAATAACAATGTTAGACTACAGCAATTTTTTGGGTCATATCGGCATAGGGCGTATTTTAAACGGTGAAATTTCAAAAGGTCAAGCTGTGGCGCTTGTTTCGGCTTCGGGAGATGTGCGAAATGTAAAGGCGGTTAAAATTGAAAAGTTTGCGGGATTGGGAAAGCAGGAAGTAACTTCCGCGCTTGCCGGAGACATCATAGCAGTATCAGGGCTTGAAGGCGTAAACGTTGGCGATACGCTTTGTGACGCCTTAACTCCTGCCGCGCTTGAAGGGCTTGCTATAGACGAGCCCACGATATCTATGAATTTTCTTGTAAATGATTCGCCCTTTGCGGGGCTTGAAGGCAAGTTTTTAACAAGCCGCCACATTAAAGAGCGTTTAGAGCGTGAAGTTCAAACAAACGTAGGGCTTAGATTGGAACAGCTTGAGGGCGAAGGGAAGTTTAAAGTTTTAGGCAGGGGCGAGCTTCACCTTACCGTACTTATAGAAACTATGCGGCGGGAAGGTTTTGAGCTTGCGGTGTCGGGCCCTGAAGTTGTGTACAAAGAAAAAGACGGCATTATTACAGAACCCGCCGAATACTTGGTTTTAGACATAGAAACGGAATTTCAAGGCGGCGTTTTTGAGCTTGCCGGTTCCCGCGCGGCGAAACTTGAAAATATGGTGTCAGAGGGCGAAAACCGCCTGCGCCTAGAATACATTATTCCTGCCCGCGCGTTAATAGGTTTTAAAAATGATTTTTTAACAATAACAAAAGGCCGCGGAATTATGCACCACAGTTTTTACGATTATGTACCCCAAGGTAATGTTTCGGCTTTGCGCAAAAACGGCGTTTTTATAGCAAAAGAGCCGGGGCAAACCACGGCATTTGCCATATACAGCCTGCAAGACGGCGGACAGTTTTTTATGGGTTCAGGCGAGAAAGTTTACGGCGGGCAAATTGTTGGTCAAAACAGCCGCGATAATGATTTAGTAGTTAACCCCTGCAAAGAGAAAAAACTTTCAAATATGCGCTCGACAACAGCAGACGAAGCGCTTACTTTAACACCTGCCCGTCAAATGAGTTTAGAGCAAGCTGTAGAATACATAGCGCCCGACGAACTTGTTGAAGTTACGCCAAAATCTATACGCTTACGCAAAAAAGTTTTAGACCATTCAAGAAGAAAAAGGCTGGAAGACGCGGCGTCCGAGGGCGGGGCGGTTAATTTACGCGGGTAAAAAAGGTTTCTATGCCGTCTGTCATGGTGGTTATGGTTATTCTTGCCGCATTTGCCGAAGCTTCATCAAATTTGAAAATTACAAAAGGGTTTCTAAGCCGCCAGCCTACAAGCCCGCCGTGATTAAAAGTATCGGCGTGAGAATGTACCAGCCGTATACGCACATTGCTTGGCAAAATTTGTACAATAAGCCTGTCATTTTCTTCTGCAATTTTTACATAACCGTATAACTCGTTATGAAATTTCCCGACATAATATTTAAATGCGCGCGCGGGTGCGGGTACAATGCTGTCTCTTTGCCTTTGCGCATCTGCCGTGCGGTTGGCGTGGCGGCGCACGGCGCGCTCCATGGCAAGTTGGCTATTGTCTACAATTTCCGCGCCAAAATACATGTCAAAAAACCGCCTTGCAAAAGCAAAGCTGTGGTTTCCTGCCGCAACATTAGATAAAAGCACAATGCCTATTTTTTCAACAGGGTCAAAATATATAAGCGAGTGAAAACAGTCTGTCACCCCCGCATGAAAAATAATATGCCTGCCGTTTGGAAGGTTAATACGCCGCCAACCCATGGCATAGTACTGCGGGTTGCCGTCGTCGTCACGCCCTGAGCGCGTGTATTCCGCTTGTATAAAATCTAAAGTTTTTCGGCTTACAATGTTAGAATATCCAAACTGAAACATCATCCACCTGCTTAAATCCATAACGTTTGAATTTATACCCGCTGATAAGCCGTAACGATAAGGCCAGTCTGCATAGGGAAGGTTTTGGTTGAAAACTCTAAGATACCCCCCGCTCCATGCGTGGCCTGAAGCCGCGTTTTTTGAGTTTAATAAATCTGCCTGCGTAAATGTTGTGTTTGTCATGCCAAGCGGGCGCAGAAGATAGCGGCTTACGGCGGTTTGCCAAGGCATGCGTGCGGCGGCGGCTATAAGCGTGCCTGCGACAACAAAAGTAAGGTTTTGATAAGCGTGGCGGCGCGCGGCGGGGTCAAAAGGCCCTGCGCGGATATAGCGTATTCTTCGGGCAAGTTCGTCGTGGTCATGCCCGAAAAGCATAAGTCCGTCTCCGGCGTGTGCGGG
>WQVR01000090.1 GCA_009785775.1 Candidatus Proendomicrobium guianensium | reverse complement strand
GGCAAATATCAGATACTTTTTCTGCCGTTAAAGAAAGAATTAATGACTTAAAAAGAGATACCCGCTTAGAATATATTTTGCTTTTTAAAAACTATGGCAAAAACACAAGTTCTAAAAATTTGCATAACCATTCGCAACTTATTGCTACGCCGATAGTGCCAAGACGCGTTTGGGAAGAAATTGCCGGCGCTAAAAAATATTTTGACTATAAAGAACGCTGTGTTTTTTGCGATATGATAGCGCAAGAAATTTCAGACGGTGAACGCGTTGTTTTTGAAAATGAAAGTTTTTTGGTTTTTTGCCCGTATGCTTCAAGATATCCTTTTGAAATGTGCATATTGCCCAAAGAACATTCATGCAACTTTGTAACTTTAAGCCCGCAAGACAGCTTAAAACTTGCCGAAGTTATGCAGTTTGTGTTTAAGCGCCTTTATGAAGTTTTGGGAGACCCCTCTTTTAGTTGCCTTGTACATACCGCACCCCTAAAAAGCCAAAATCTTGAACATTACCACTGGCATCTGGAAGTAATACCCAAACTTATGCAGACTTCGGGTTTTGAGTGGGGTACAGGGCTTTATATTAACCCGACTTTTCCGGAAGAGGCGGCAAAATTTTTAAAAAGCGAAAGTTAAAGCGCTCAAAGAGGTATAAGTTTAAATGAACATCTTGATTGCCGCTTCCGAGTGTACCCCTTATATTAAAACGGGCGGGCTTGCCGATGTCGCCGGCGCGCTTGCCAAATACTTAAAAAAACAAAACCACGATGTGCGCGTGATAATGCCAAAATATCGCGCTATAGACGGCATAAAATATAACCTGCAAACTTTGCCTTACCGTTTAAGCGTGCGTGTCGGCGCTGAAACAGAAGATTTTCGCTTAAAATATACCAAAACGCCCGAAGGCATAGAAATATACTTTGTAGAAAACATGCGTTATTTTAACCGCCCAGGCATTTATGGCGACAAGCACGGCGATTACGGCGATAATCGCGAACGTTTTATTTTTTTCAGCCGTGCGGTGCTTGAATCTCTAAAAGCTATAATGTTTCGCCCCGATGTTATCCACTGCCACGACTGGCAAACAGGGCTTATACCCGCCTACCTTAAAACAGTTTATTCTAACGACGGTTTTTACTGGGACACCGCCAGCGTTTATACCATACACAATATAGCCTATCAGGGAAACTTTCCCGCCGATACCGTTGTTATGGGCGGGTTTAACTGGGAAGAAGACTTTATACCTGCAAAACTTGAATATTACAATAATGTAAATTTTATGAAAGCGGGCATATCTTTTGCCGATACGGTTTCTACGGTAAGCCCTACATATGCGCGCGAAATCATGTTTGAATCCGGCGGACGCGGTATGGAAGTTGCCTTAAACGCCCGAAAAGATGAAATAGCAGGCATATTAAACGGTATAGATTACGACTATTGGAACCCCGAAACCGATAAAGCGCTTGCGGCAAATTACTCTAAGTATGCTTTGGAAGGTAAAGCTAAGTGTAAAAAAGATTTACAAAAACAAGCAAAATTGCACGTTAAAGCAGACGCCTTTTTGCTTGGTTGCGTTTCCCGCATAGACGGGCAAAAAGGGCTTGATATGGTGTCTGACGCTGTGCGCGCGCTTGCCGGCGAAAAAGATATTCAATTTGTATTGTTAGGCACGGGAGACCCTTATATTCAGGGAGATTTAGAGTATATATCTTCAAAATTCCACGGGCGTTTCAGCGGTAATTTTGAGTTTGACGAAAATCTTGCTCATAAAATATATGCAGGTTGTGACGCTTTTTTAATGCCTTCGCGTTTTGAGCCTTGTGGTTTAAGCCAAATGATATCTCTTGCTTATGGGACAATACCGCTTGTAAACGCTACCGGCGGGCTTATAGATACCGTGTTTGATTTTGACGCAAGCACCGAAGGCAATGGCTTTATTTTTGACGCTTCGCGCGAAAGTTTTGCAGATTTAATTTTGCGCGCGCATAACCGCTATACGGATAAGTCTTCATGGAAGAATATTATGCTTAATGCTTTTGAAAGTAATTATTCGTGGTATCAGTCTATAAAACAGTATGAAGCCCTTTTTGAGGGCGCATTAAAGAAAAAAAGGCGTTTTTCGCTATACAGGGTCTAAATAAAAATGGAACAAGTAAACAAATATTTATCTAATGCCCTGGGAGTGTTGGCGGCGGTAACGCTTGGCGCGTTTTTATTTTTTGTTGCTAATCATTATTACGACGGCGTAATTTATAAGTATTCTCTAAAACCAAATCTTGAGGCAACGGTTTTTTTTGTAAGGGGCTCTGAAGGCGGCGAAGAAGTTTGCGCTTTTATAGAAGAAGAAGCTTCAACTATAAGAGTTTTAGAATATATAAGCGCCGAATATGCCTTTACAAGGGCTGTGGAAATACACCCTTATCTTGCCGAATTTTCCGCTATAGCAGATAGTTTGCAGGCTTTTGCGGTTTTAAGCCTGACCTCTAAAGAAGATATAGAACTTTTAAAGTTTTTGATTTCAAATATTGAAAATGTAGACGAAATAGTTTACAATCCCGCCATTTTTGAAAGACACTACCAACTTTATAAAACCTTAAAACTTTTAGAAGAAGTTTTTTTTGTGTTAATGCTTTTGGGCGGCGGGTTTTTTATAGTAAAAAGTATATTGTTTTTTATGGGTGAAGGCAATATAAAACAGTATGCCCTAAATCTTGGCGCGGCGGGGCTTGCTTGTTTTGGCGGATATGCAATGCTTCTTTTAACCATGTTAATATTTAAAGAACAGGCATTTTTAGTACATGAAGATATGCTTACAACAATAGTGCCCGTTTACGGACTTTACGTTTTTGCTATCAGAAAATGAAATATCTTTTAAAATTTACAGCCGTATCTATATGCTTTTTACTTGCTTTTGGTTTAGCGGCGGCAGATGAAGAAATAGAAAGACATACCGCGCAAATTTCGGCAATCTCAAGCCAACTGCAAGAAAGGCAACGCGCGCGCGAACAGCTTTTGCAAACTGAAAGAGCTGCCTTGGGCGAGGTAAGGGCGGGGAACCGTCAGCTCACAAACATATTAAACGAGATACAAAGGCTTAACAGAGATATTGCCAGTTCTAACACGCGCCTTCAAAATATAACAGAAAGAAAACAGCAACTTATACAAGCGCAAGAAATTCGCACAGATTCCATTATCAATGCTTTGTGTTTATATAACAAAAAACTTTTAACTGTTCCGCAAACAGAAAATCCTTTAGCCCACAGGATAATAAGGCAGTACTTAAAATATTCTAAAAATATGTATCTGCAAACTGCCAAAGAACTTTATGCGGCAGAAACAGAGGCAGAACAAATATCAGGCATAAGCAGAGATTTAGCCGCAACAAGACAAGCAAGGCAAACAGCTTCAACGCAAACGCGCCGTCAGATAGATGAGTACAACAGGCAAAGAAGGGAAAACGCGCGCCGTATTGCGGCGGCAGAAAGGGAAATTCAAGAGCTGCGAGAATCTGCAAGAGAACTGCAAGCTTTAGTAGCAAGGCTTGCCGAAGCGCAAAGACAAAGAGCGGCAGCTGCAAGACCAAGCGCAAATATAGCCAGAAACAGCCTGCCTTGGCCGGTAGATGGTACCATAACCACACGCTTTGGAAGAAGCAGACATCCGCAGTTAGACACTTATGTAATAAGCAACGGCATACGCATACGCTCTGCCGAGGGCGCTGTTGTAAACGCGGTAGCCGACGGTACGGTTTTGTTTGCGGGGCAGTTTCGCGCTTATGGCAGAATGGTTATTGTAGACCATGGTAATGGTTTTTTTAGCATTTACGGACAGCTTGCCAGTATAAGCGTAAGGGAAAACCAAACAATAGCCAGAGGCGCTACTATAGGAAGGCTTGGGCGCGGAGACGCTAATGTGCTATACTTTGAAGTACGCGAAAACCAAGCGCCTGTAAACCCTACATTATGGCTACGACAAAGGCAGTAGATATAAATAGTTTTTTGCTTGGCATACAGTACAGAGGTTTAAAAAAATGAATTTAAAAAAAGTTTTACTTGTTGCGGTTTTTGTTTGCGTTGGCGCTTTGGGCGCTAGTGCGCGCACCCAACCGGACGAAACTTACCAAAGGCTTCGCCTTATGGTAGATATTATGGAATTAATACATAACCATTATGTTGAAGAAACCCAACCTCAAGATTTGGTTTCTGGCGCGATAGCCGGTATGGTACGCTCATTAGATCCTTTTAGCGAACACATGGAAGAACGCGCCTTTAGAGAAATGAGAAGCTTTACGCAAGGCTCTTATTCAGGCGTAGGGCTTAGAATAATGACGCGCTCGGAAGTGCTTACAATTATTACCCCTATGATAGGCACGCCCGCTTATGCCGCGGGCATTTTGCCTAACGATATAATAACGCATATAGACGACACGCCCACGCGGGGCATGACCTCTCACGAGGCTGTTTCGTTAATAAGGGGACCCCCCAATACCCGCGTTACCCTTACCATTGCCCGCGAGGGCGAGGCGGAACCTTTAAAATTTACCCTGACCCGCCAAAACATACAAATAGAAACCATACATAAATCTTTGCTTGATGACGTAATATATGTAAAAATTACCGACTTTAACCTTCAAAGCGCAAGAGATTTAGAACGGGCAATTACGGAACTTTCAAGAAATAATGCCCCAAAAGGCGTTGTGCTTGACTTTCGCAATAACCCCGGCGGTGTTTTAGACGCGGCTGTAGATATTT
>WQVR01000089.1 GCA_009785775.1 Candidatus Proendomicrobium guianensium | reverse complement strand
GTGGCTTCAAACTTAGCATTAAAAAAACTTTACGAATTAAGCAAAGAAATTGAAATGCAGGCAAAGTTAAATACGGATCCTTCAAAATATATAGACGAATTAAAAGAAGTTATACAAAAAACCATGCAAATGATAACCGAACTTACGCTTAAGCAGTAAAGCAATATGTAAGACATAAAGTGAGCCCGCGACAAAGCAAAAACTTTGCCGCGGGCTTACTTAAATAATATATACCGCCTGCTATTTCAGATATCTACGCATTATAGATAACACTTCATTAATATTTATAGGTTTTCCTATATGTTCGTTCATTCCTGCTTTTAAGCTTGCATCAATATCTTCCTTAAATACATGTGCAGTCATTGCAACTATAGGCACGGTTTTTGCTTTTGGAAGCTCAAGCGCGCGGATGCGCCTAGTGGCTTCAAGCCCGTCCATTACCGGCATTTGAATATCCATAAAAATTATATTGTACTTGTCGGGATTTTGGGAAAATTTTTCCAAGGCTTCTTTGCCGTTAACGGCAATATCAATATTAACTCTTGTGCCGCCAAGTAAAGAAATAACTATTTCCCTGTTAATGTCTATATCTTCGACAAGCAGCATAGAATAGCTTGAAAAATCATCTTTACCAATGTCTTTATTGGCAGGCTTGGCCTGTTCTTGCTGGCAGTTATGGTGCAAAAAGCACTGCGTTATAGTGTCTACTATCATAGACGGGAAAATAGGTTTGTGTAAAAATTTATCAATGCCTGCGTCTTTAGCGTCTTTTTCTATAACGTACAAATCATTTGAAGATATCATGACCACTATGCATTTTTTATTTTTTTCTTTTATGTTTTTTGTAAGTTCAATGCCGTTCATTCCGGGCATTCTCCAGTCTATAAGGTAGATGTCATAGTTGCCGTTTTTTTCTATCATTTCAAGCGCTTGGGCGCCGTTAGAGGCAGTAGAAAAAGTTAAGCCTAATTTTTTCATAACGCCGTCTAAATATTCTCCGGCTTCTTTATCGTCGTCTACAAGCAAAACCTTTACGTTGTGCCAGTTTTTTTCGCGGTCTAATAAAGTTTTTTTCTCTTTGCGGCCAGAGGCAAGCCATACATTAAAAATAAATGAAGCACCTTGGCCTACGTCTGACTCAATCCAGATATTGCCGTCCATCATTTCTACTATCCGCTTTGAAATGGCAAGCCCCAAACCTGTGCCGCCGAACTTGCGCGATGTTGTGCTGTCGGCCTGTGTGAAAGATTTAAACAATTTTGCCTGATTTTCTTTGCTTATGCCTATGCCGGTATCTGTTACGCGAACGCGTATGTCATGCAGGTTATTTTTGTGCCCCAAGTATTGCGTAGATAGTTTTATATCGCCGCTTTCGGGCGTAAATTTCACGGCATTAGCAAGAATGTTTGTTACAACCTGCACAATTCTTTGCTCGTCTCCAAATAACAAGGGGGGAATGTTAGCGTCTATGTTTATATGTAAGGTTTGTTTTTTTTCAGTTACACGGAAATTTACAATATTAATTGCTTTTTGCAATGCCCTTTCAAAACTAAAATCATCATTATGAAGTTCAAATTTATTTGCTTCTATTTTAGACATGTCCAAAATATCGCTTATAACACCGGACATATGCGCGGCGGCTTCTTTAATTTTGTCTAAAGCGTAATCTTTTTTTTGTGCGTCGGGTGAATCTGCGCCTATGGTAGCCATTCCGATAATGGCATTCATGGGTGTGCGTATCTCATGGCTCATATTGGCTAAAAAGTTAGATTTTGCAAGCGAAGCTTGCTCGGCGTGTTTTTTTGCCTGCTCAATTTCAGTTACGTCATTAAACAAAATCATTATGCCTTCTATATCGTCGGCATGATTAAGCATTGGTATAAAAGAGACAATATAACTTTTATCTATGCCTTTGCCAAAAAAATCTATATTAAAAGAATTTGTTTGGTTTTCTTTATATAAAAACGCTTTATCTATCAGGTCAGAAAACTTATCTGCCCAGAGTGCGCCTTTAAATACTTCCTGAAATTTAAGCCCGCCCATGTCTATCATCTTTTTAAAGCCCGTAAGGGCTAAAAAATTAGTTGTAGAAAAAAGAATGCGCTTTTGCCTGTCTAAAAAAAGCATCATGCTGGTGCTGTTTGCAAGCATAAGGTTTAAGTACTTTTCCCTTTCAAGCTGCGCCATGGTTTGCACGGCAAACTGGTTAACTTTTACCTGCGTGGCAAGCTTTTCCTGAGATAAAATACGCTGCAAGCGAAAAACGTCGCGCTTTAAAGCTTTTTCACTTTTTTCAAGCTCGGCAATTTTTTCGTCGCGTTCAAGCAGTTCTTTAGATGACTCGTCGGAGACGTTCATTGTAATTCCTGTTTTATATTATATAAAAGCGCGTGCGGCTAGAAAACCACGGATGAAAAACTATAATTATGAAACCTGTTGCGCAATGTTCCGCTATCGTCACGCACCGGGCATATTTCGCCACCGGCATAGGCAACAAGATAAGGTATTCCCTTTTCTGCCATAAGTTTTGTTATAAGTTTAAGCTCTGCGTTTTGGTCAGGCACAAGCATCATTGAACGCGTTACGCACGGAAAGAAAAGCGCGCCGTTTTTTTTGCCGGTTGCGATAATTTGTTCAACGTTTTTTTGTGCTGTTTCAAGAATACCCTTTTGGTCAATTTGACCCATGACAAGCTTTGTGCCTACTTTAAGGTGTGTTCCGAAAAGAACGCTGGAGTCATCATAAATTCTGTAAATGCCGATAGATATAGGCTCGCTCATGCCTTCTGAGTATACCATGAAAGGAAGCGTAGTGCAGTTTTCATTGTTAAGTTCAATGTTAAGCTGCTTTAAATAATCTAAAAACGGGATGTCGTTTACTTTTTTTACAACACATCCGTCAGATTCGGTAACGATAACAGCTATGTCGCGCATGTTTTTTTGCGGTATAGAGGTATAAATAAATTCGGGCTCGACATTGCCGTAAATTAAAATAATAGACATTGCATGTTGTTCTATTTGGTCTTGATATAAAATCCTGCATTCGTCATATACCATTCCTACGCCGCTTGCCAAACTTCCCCAGCACGGAATGCCGCCTGTTGCTGTATCTAAGGCAAGCGTTATGTCGGCGCCGGATAAGTTTGTCATAACGGGGGCGAATGTCAAAATGAATTTAGGGTCTTTGTTGAACTTAGCGCGCGCCGTATTATATGCGTCGGCAATAGGTTGTTTGTAATCAGTATTAGTTAAAGGCTTAGTCATAGCGGTGGAAAATTCAACGTCGTCGCTTGTTAAAACCGTTAAATACAGCGAATATGTTTCAAAATATCCTGAAGTATGCGCGCCTGCCATTGTTGTCATGCCTATAATTTCAAACGGCAATTTTTTCTTTAATTCTTCAACAACTCCGGACTTTGCAAAGTCATAATGAAATGTTACGATTCCTATAGTGTTTTTTAGGAGTTTAGAAAGGTCAATTTGCTTTATTATTTCTTCTGTTACCAATTGTAAGTCATCAAGCTCTTGAGTATGGGCAGTATACATTTTTAACATAGCTATCTCCTAAAAAGCAATTATATTTCAACCATATTTTATATTATATCAAAATACCTGAAAAATAACTTAATTTTTTCACGTACAATGTTTTACATAATTATCTCTAAAATGTATAATAGCTGAAGTTTAATATTTAGGAGAATATTTTTAATGAAAATACTTGTAACCGGCGGGGCGGGATATATAGGTTCCCATGTGGTTTTGGCACTCCTTGAGGCAGGCCACAGCGTAAGAGTTTTTGACGATATGTCCACGGGCGCGCATGAAAATCTTTTTTCGGAAGTTGAATTTATAAAAGGCACTATGCTAGACATTGCCCAAATGCAAAAAGCCGCAGAAGGCGTTGACGCCGTAATACATATGGCGGCAAAAAAAGCAGTGGGCGAGTCCATGGAAAACCCGCAAATTTATGCGCGCAACAATATTTGCGGCGATATAAACGTTTTAAATGCTATTGCTCAGGCGGGGGTTAAATATTTTGTTTTTTCATCTTCTTCGGCGGTATACGGCAATGCAGAAAAAATGCCTATAGACGAAACCGCGCCGCTTAAGCCTGAAAGTTTTTACGGCTTTACAAAACTTCAAACGGAGTGTTTGTTACCGTGGTATTATAAACTTAAAGGCGTTAAGTTTGCGAGCCTTCGCTATTTTAACGCGGTAGGTTATGACGGCAAAGGCAGGGCGCGCGGTAAAGAAATTAACCCGCAAAACCTTTTGCCCGTTGTTTTGGAAGCCGCCGCGGGTATACGCAGCGAAGTAAAAATTTTCGGCTCGGACTACCCGACGGCAGACGGTACCTGTGTGCGTGACTATGTGCATGTTACCGACTTAGCCGACGCGCATTCGCGCGCGCTTAATTTTTTAGCAGGCGGCGGGCAAAATTTATGCGTTAATTTGGGTACAGAGGGGGGGCACTCTGTTTTAGAAGTTGTAAAACGCGCCGCAGAAATTACGCAAAAAGAAATAAAATATTCTTTTGCGCCCCGCAGAGAGGGAGACCCCGCGGTTGTCAGGGCGTCTTCAGCGCTTGCGGAAAAAACGCTTGGTTGGAAAGCGGTTAATTCGGGGTTGGATAACATAATAAAAACAATGTGGGAAATATACAAATAACATTCTGAAAAAAACATTGTAGAATCATATGGCATTGAAGCCGGCAAACTTTCCATAACTATTGAAAGAATTTGTGTACCCCAAAACCCCAAAACCCCAAAACCCCAAAACCCCTTG
>WQVR01000088.1 GCA_009785775.1 Candidatus Proendomicrobium guianensium | reverse complement strand
TAAAATGTTTTTCCAGACCTCGAAGCGGAATTTATAATTTTTTGCAGATTTTCGCTTAAAAAATCTTCTTTAAAATGTAAATTAATAAAACCCGCGCCGGCAATATCGGCGCGTTCTATATATTTTGAAATTTGTTCGTCGGCAGTTATTGTATTTATAAGTTCTTGTGCGATAATACGGGGATTTGTTTTAAGAAGTTTTGCAATAACCATTGCCGTGTTTAAGGCAAGGTCTGCGTTAATGTTTTTTGGCGGAATTTCTAAAGTATAGGCGCAGGTTACGCCCTTTAAAGCGCAAAATTCCCCTACCACTCTTTTAATTTCAGCTTCAACAACTTGTTTTATCATTATGCGTTTTAAGCCCAGGTTTCATATTTAATTTTAGACGGTTCCCAACGTTCTTTTAAAGGTGTGTCTCCGTCTTCATAGCCTAACACAATCATCGATACCGGCACAATGTTTTCAGGAATATTTAAAAGTTCTTGAAATTTTGCCACACGCTCTTCACGAGGGTAAATACCGCACCAAACGGAACCTATCCCCTTTGCTGTTGCGGCAAGCAAGATGTTTTGTGTAGCAGCACCCGCGTCTTGCGGCCAAAAGCCCGGAAATTTTTCGACATTGGGCTCGGCGCAGACAATAATTGCCGCAGGCGCGTTTTTAATCATTTGGGCGGCAGTATGTATTTTCATTATTTCTTCGTGGGTTTTTTTGTTTTTAATAACCATAAAGTGCCATTCGCGCGCGTTTCCCGCCGTGGGCGAAGCCATTGCGGCTTTTAGTATATAATTTATATCTTCATCTGATATCATATCGGGCTTGTAACTTCTCACGCTTTTGCGGCTAAGTAAAATGTCCACTTTTTATTCCCCCTTAAAACATCCTGACTAATTTGACAAGGTTAAACTATTAGCTTATAATAATACCTCATTATACAATAAAAGGACACGAAATGGAAAAGCTGATAAACTTTATAAGCAGCCCTTTGCGAAAGTTTTACAGCCGCATAGAACGCTTAGCTGAATCAAAAAATTCCGACCGCGCGCTTTTTGGCATAGCTTTTGCCGAAAGCTGGTTTCTTCCCGTAATGCCCGACATTATGCTTATACCAGCCGTACTTGCCGATAAAAGAAACTGGAAAAGAACAGCTTTAATTTGTGCGGCAGGATCTATCGCAGGCGGGATTGTCGGCTATTTTATAGGAGTGTTTTTTTGGAATCTTATAGGCATAAGAATTGTAGATCTTTACGGGCTGCATGACGCTGTTGAAGTTGTATCTGTAAAATATCAAAACCATGCTTTTTTTACAGTTCTTACCGGCGCTTTTGTGCCTATACCTTACAAAATTATAACGCTTACCGCAGGACTATTTAGAATTCCGCTTATAATATTTATCGCGGCGTCTGTACTGGGGAGGTGTGTAAGATTTTTTGCAATTGCAGGTGCGGCAAGATTTTTCGGCAAAAAAATGGAACGCGGCATAAACAAATACTTCAACGTAATTTCTATATTATTTGTACTTGCTTTAATAATTGGCGCTTTGATTTTAAGGTACTATATAAATTTACAGATATATCTTAATTCTTTAACAAAAGGCATATAAAAACTACTTAACTTTCATATCTATAACACGCATTTTAGCCCACTTTTTGGTAAGAAAGCGCTTGTAAAACGCGAGCCCGTACGCCGCGCCGTGAATAAGAAATATCGTCCACGCTGTATAAAGCCCTCCGTCTAAAAGCGCTACCGCTGTATAAGCAGGCAAAGCCAAAATTAAAACAGACAACACTATAAGCGCTTTCATAATATATGCGGTATCACCCGCGCCTTTTATAGCGCTTGAAAATATAGTTCCCAGCGGATCAAGCATAGTATAAACGCATATAAACATTAAAAGTTTTATTGCCGCAGGCCTTATAAGTTCAGCATAATAAGCGTCAGCGCCCGTTAAAAACAAATCTACAAGACTTCCCGCAAAAAGCACATAAGCAAGCGATATTGCCGCGGCATACACAAAAGCTACTTTAAGCCCTGTGTACGTTGCAGTTTCAGCTATGTCGGCTTTATTGCGCCCAAGGTATTGCCCTACCAAAATTGATACGGTAATACCAAACGCCGAAAGGGGCAAATACGCTAAAGAGTTAATGGTAAAAGCTATTGTGCTTGCAGTAAGTTCAATTCTTCCAAGCGTGCCCACTACAAGTACAAAAAAAGTAAATGAAGCTATGTCAAAAAAGAATTGTACGCCGTTGGGAAAACCGAATTTTATAAGTTTTTTTATGAATGTGAAGTCGGGCTTGAATATTCTTGTATTGTACTCTAAACTGTTTTGGCGGCGGGTTATAAGCCAAACATAAATGCTGGCCATGGTGATAGCGCCTAAAATACTTGCAATTCCGGCGCCCCTTATACCAAGCTCGGGAAAACCGAAACGTCCGAAAATAAGTAGCCAGTCAAACAAAACTGCCACCAGTACGCCCACAACATTAACAGCAACAATTACCCTTGTTTTACCGCGGCCGGCATAAAAACCGCCCATAGCCGTTGCCGCAAGCGACGGAAACGCCGCCCACGCAAGCGTCTGAAAATATGTTACCTTATGAACCTGAATCTCCGGAGCATGCGCGATAAAACTAAAAATAGGTTCTGCAAAAAGCGCAACAAACAATACTATCAGCCCGCCCACAAACGCCAAATAAACGCTTTGCCAAACCGCCGGACCTATGGCGGATTTTTCACCCTTGCCCCAATACTGCGCCACAAAAACATCCACATAAACTACAGTGCCTACAAAAATGCTCATTACCGTAGCATGCAAAATACCTGCGGGAAAAACTGCCGCGAAAGTGTCTACCGAGTAATGTGACAAAAACAAGCGGTGAATAAAATGCTGAACGCCCCAGGAGCTTGTGGAAATTATTAAAGGTATGGCAATTACAAAAAATTCTTTGTATCCGCCTGCCATATTGTAACGCTGTTTAAAAGATGTTATAAAGTTGTTTATCATAAAAAAACTTGAAAGATAGTTTATAGTAGCGCCTTATTGCACTTGTTCTGCTTGTAGCGCCTCAAGACGCTCTTGCCTTCTTACCATTAAAGGCGTGGGCGGATAACTTACCTCAAACCTGTCACTTTCTTCAGGGCCAAGCAAAGCCTCACGCGTAAAACGGCATGCGGGGTTCCATAAAAGCCAGCTTCCCACGCCAACGTCGTAGCCCGCTTGTATTTGCGCGCGTACTTTTTCGGCGCAATACCTTACGCCAAAAAGCGAAAAATCCTGATACCACGGGCGAAGTTTCTCTACGAGTATACCGCGGTCTATAGCGCCTTCCAAACCTGTAAAAATTATGGGGTAAGGCTCTGCATTGGGGTGCTCTATGCCGTAAGTGCCCCGCGCATAATGCGACGGATACATCATAGGGCTTATAAAGTCTGCATACCTTGCCATTTCAACAATACGTTGGCCTATGCCCATATCGCCGCGAGATGTTGTTGTAAGCCCGAAAACACATATAGAAATTTTAACGTCTAAAGGCGCAAGGCGTTGACGCGCGTATCTTAAAAAGCCCGTTATCGCGTCTGAACGGGTTTGAGCATTATGCACCTCTGCGCTATAGCGCGCGTCCGCTAAATTTCCGCAAGAGGGAAAACGTACAAAATCCCACTGTATTTCTTCAAACCCCAAGTAAGCGGCTTTTTCAGCTACCGTTATTACGTAATTCCAGTTTTCCCTGTTGTATGGGTCAAGCCAGCCGCTGCCTGAAAGGTCTGTCCAGACGCCGCCTTCGGGGTTTAATATGGCGCGGCAAGGGCGCGCATGCGCCATAGCATTATCTTTAAAAACCGCTATGCGTGCAACAGGATAAATTCCGCGGCGCCTTAAATTGTCTATATACGCTTTCCAGTTTCTAACAGTACGTATAGTAATTTCACTTTCTATAGCTTCGGCTATGTCCGGTAAAGACATTTTGCCGCACACTTCTTTTACCGTTACAACCATTGTATTTAATTCTGTTTCTTCTACAAGGCTTATAAGCCCTTCGTTCATACTTCTTGTGGCAGCCGCCCATTTCGTCACATGTATACCGCGCACATATCTTGGCGTACCTACCCTTGGCGGTCTTTCAGAAACGTCTACAGCATCATCTGCGGCAAAATTAATGCTTACAAAACACAGCAAAGCCGCAAAAATAAAAAGAATTTTTAATTTTTGCACAATTAGTCGTAATGCTACCATATATGCCATAAAAATTCAATTAAAAATAAGGTATAATAACGAAATGAAAAAATGCATAATTTTGTTTTTTGCCATAGTGTTTTTATACGGTTGCGGCGCGCCTAAAAAGTTTGCCGGATACTCTACGCTTCATTTTCAAAGAGAAACTGTAGGGCGGTTTGAAACCGTAATAGACCTTCCCGCGCACAGGATTTTCAGAAAAAATATAGACGTTGTGGAAACCAACCACGCGCGCGTGCTTTTTACAAACAGAAGGCGCATGTTTGTTGTTGCTTCCCATTTTAGAAATGTTTATCAATATAGTCTGGATTCAACTGAGATAGGCATGTTTATCACACCACTTGAAGACGGCACTTATAAAGTTGAAGTAATTTCAAATAATTCGCGCCTTGCTCGCGCGTTTTCTGAGTTGCTTTTTGAAGAACTTCGTATTATTGAAGAACGCGACATTGCCCGCCGTCAAAGACAAAACTAACAATTATTTCGCTTTTTGCCTTTGCGCTTAGCGCACACAGCTTGTTTGTCGTTTCGCGGATTGCTGACGCTTGCGGCAGTAGCCGCGCTTGTG
>WQVR01000087.1 GCA_009785775.1 Candidatus Proendomicrobium guianensium | reverse complement strand
TTAGAATATTTTGATTCAAACGCTTTAAGCCTTATAAAAAACGATTATCCCCAAATTCCGCAAAATGCCAAAGCCGGCATATTTTTTGAGCAAGACACGTCACTTAAAACTTTTGACGAAATTCTAAATAACTGGACTGCCTTAATAGAAGCTTCGGGCATAAATATATCAAATGTTTGGTTTGCAACAAACCCTAAAGAGCAGGAAAACTTGAAAAAATTTCGCCACCGTATACCTGAGCGCGTAAACGAATTAGTGCGCGCTAACAAAATACCCAAAGTAGGTACAGACTGTGCCGTGCCGCAAGAAAAGCTTGGCGAATATGTAGACTTTTGCGATACAATTTTGAAAGAATCAGGCATTTTTTACTTAATTTTCGGGCATGCAGGGGAAAACCACCTGCACGCAAACATTGTAGCCAAAACCCAAAAAGAATTTGAAAGTTGCCGTTTGATTTATGCAGAAATTGCAAAAAAAGCCGTATCTCTTGGCGGTACGGTATCGGCAGAGCATGGAATAGGCAAACTCAAACATCCTTTTCTGGAAATAATGATAGGCGCTGACGGCATGGAGGAAATCCGCCGTTTTAAAAAAAGTTTAGACCCTTCCTTTATCCTTGGCAGAGGAAATATCATACCTTTTTAGCTATCGATAAACACTAGTGTCACTCCCGCTTGACGCTGTTACAGTTATAGCCGTATACCTCTAAAAACAATTGAAAATACTTCAATTTTTGACAATTCCACCAAATTGACAATATTATGTCAAAATTATAAAATATACTCATGGAAAATATTGAGCTTTTGGCATTGAAAGTTAAAAAAATTTCCGCAAGGCTCAAAGAAACGACAGCAGAAAATGTAAAACTTAAAGCCGAGGTTGAGTTTTTAAGAAAAGAAACCCGCCAAACCGGCAAAAAGCTTAACGAATACTTAGCTTTTAAAGAAAATGCGCGCCTTGCCTCTGTAAAGCTTGAAAGGCTTTTAAAAAAAATTGATACGGTAAAAGAGCAATAATGCAAACAATAAGCGTCAAGGTAATGGGCAGGGAAATAGACTTGCACATAGAAGACGGTTACGAACTTGACGTGCACGGCGTTGTAGATTGCGTTAATGACAAGTTTGAAGAAACAAAAAAAGATTATGCCGGCGTTGTAGACACCCAAAAGATAGCGGCTCTTACGGCAATTAAACTTGCCGCAGAGCTGGTAAGGGTTAAAGGTTTGCAAGATAGCATTTCAAATAAATACGAACGCAAAATTTCTGCGATTATAAGCGACTTGGGTGAAGTAGAAAAATTTATTTGAAATTTTAGCGCGCAACATGAATTTTTCTGTCCTGCGGCGTTGGCAATGTTATAGCATGTTTATTCCTACGGGTTCTTATCAAAAGTAAGCAGGCGATTTATAAGCTCTTGGGCTTATAACACTGCAACTTAATTTTGAAACAAGGGCTTTAAACTGTTATTTCATGCGGCTCTCGCGGGTTTTTGTTTCTGCTTCACTTTTGAATTTTTTGCATCCTTGTGCACAAAGCTTGCGTGCCATGCTGCCGTAAGCGTAGCAGAAACATCAAAAGCTATGCAAAACTTTGGAGTTTAGTTGAAACAAACAAGCTTATTTGAAAAAAAACCTATAGACCCTAAATTTAAACCTTTGGCGCTTAGAATGGCGCCGCGTACCTTGGCGGAATTTCAGGGGCAGTCAAAAATATTGGGCGACGGCAAATTGCTTCGCCGCGCTATAGAAGCGGACAATTTAGGTTCTGTAATATTTTTTGGCCCGCCGGGCACGGGAAAGTCGGCGTTGGCGCGCATAATAGCGGCCGCTACGAAATCTCATTTTGAAGAAGCAAATGCCGTTACAATAGGCATCGCCGACATTCGCAAAATAATTGACAGCGCAAAGCAAAGGCTGTCTTTAACCGGCAAAAAAACGACTTTGATGTTAGACGAGATACATCATTTCAACAAATCGCAACAAGACGCTCTATTGCCGGATGTTGAAAAAGGCATAATTACTTTAATAGGCATTACAACGGAAAATCCGTTCTTTTATATTAATGCGGCAATAATTTCAAGAAGTATAGTTTTCGAATTTGAAACATTAGACAAAGAGAGTTTAGAAAAAATACTTGAAAACGCATTGCAAGACGCAGAACGCGGACTTGCCAAATATAATATTGAAATTACTCAAGACGCGCGCGAGCATTTACTATCGGGCGCTGCCGGAGACGCAAGAAGATTGCTTAATGCGCTGGAGATAGGCGTTCTTTCAATTAAGCCTGAAGGTTCATCGGGCGGCGGCGTAAGACATTTTACGCTTGAAGTTGCCCAAGAGTCGCTACAACGTCGCGCCGTGCAGTATGATAAATCGGGCGACGCGCACTACGACACTATTTCAGCTTTTATAAAATCTATGCGGGGCACAGACCCCGACGCTACAGTGTACTGGCTTGCAAAAATGTTGCTTGCGGGCGAAGACCCCCGCTTTATAGCGCGGCGCATAATAATTTGCGCTTCAGAAGACGTTGGCAATGCAGACCCGCGCGCCTTACAACTTGCAGTATCGGCGCTACATGCCGTACAGTTTGTGGGTATGCCGGAAGCCCGCATAATTTTGTCGCAAGCCGCCATATATGTTGCTTGCGCGCCAAAGTCTAACGCTTCTTATGTGGCTATTAGCGCGGCGATGGATGAAGTGAAAAACGGTATTGAAAGAAAAGTGCCCAACCATTTAAAAGACGCTAGCTTAGATGCTAAAGCATTAGGGCACGGCGCGGGATATAAGTATCCGCACGATTATCCGGGAAGTTATGTAGAGCAAGAGTATTTTCCGCATGCGGTTGAACTTTACAAACCTGTAAATCAGGGTTTTGAGGTGAAGATAAGTGAAAAATTATGTGCAATCAGACAAAAAAGAAGTAAGGTTTAAGTTTCTTGAAATGCGCGACAAAACTGAACCTGTAATGATGTCTGCCTACAGCGCGGCAATAGCGGCGGCTATAAGAAAACTTGCAGTTTACGTTGAAGCAAAAACCGTTATGTTTTACTTGTCTTACGGTAGCGAGGTAATGACAGACGCAATGATAATGCACGCTTTTGAAGACGGAAAAGATGTAATTGTGCCCGCAATACAAAACCCGGGCGACGGCGAGATGTACGGCGTGCGCATAAGCCGCCTAGAAGATTCTTACATGTCTGTATACGGTATACGCCAGCCTGAAATTCACGACGGAGATATCGTAGAAAAAAAAGATATAGACTTAGTTTTTGTGCCGGCAATAGCTTTTGATATGCGCGGTTACAGAATAGGCTACGGCAAAGGGTATTTTGATAAATGGCTAAGCGGCATAGAACAAAAAAAGGCTGTGGGGTTAGCCTATGACGGACAAATTACAGACAAGCTTCCCGTTGAAGAATTTGACATGCCCGTAGGAACCATAGTAACCGAAAAAAAGATAGTACACATTGTCAGAAATTGATGTTATATATAAAGTAAAGGGGTTAATGCCATGTACGGTAGCACGACTTTTCTAGTAATGCTTGTAAGCGGGTTTGTAATTTCGTTTATTCTTGGCTTTTTGCTAAGGATGATTTACGCCAAAATAGCCGCCAAATCTGCTGAAAGGCTTGTCAAAAATATATTAAACGAAGCAAAGTTGCTCGGCGAAACAAAACAGAAAGAAATGATACTTGAAGCAAAAGAAACCATAGACAAAGACCGTAAAGAGTTTGACAAAGAACTTAAAGAAAAAAAGATAGAAGCGCAAAACGCCGAAAAACGCATTATTAACCGCGAAGAAAACTTAGACCGCAAAATGGACGGTTTAGATAAAAAAGAAAGGGAAGTATCGCAAAAAGAAAAAGACATTGCCGTCAAAAAATCAGAGCTAGACGTTAAATTTGTAGAAGTAGAAAAAATTAAAGACGAACAAAAAAAAGCGCTTGAGCGCGTTTCGGGGTTAACACGTGAAGAAGCAAAACAAACCCTTATGCAGGCAATGGAAGCAGAAGCACGTCAGCAGGCGGCGGTAGTAGCAAACCGTATCGAGCTTGAAGCAAAAGAAAACGCAGATAAGCGCGCCAAAGAAATAATTTCGGTAGCAATACAGCGCGTTGCCGCCGAACATACAACAGATATTACCACTTCTACCGTTCATATACCTAACGATGAAGTAAAAGGCCGCATTATAGGCCGTGAAGGGCGCAATATACGCGCTTTCGAACAAGTCACAGGCGTAGACTTAATAGTAGACGATACACCCGAAGCCATAACCGTTTCGGCATTTGACGGCGTACGCCGCGAAATAGCAAAACGCGCGCTTGAGCGTTTAATAGCAGACGGGCGCATACACCCCGCCCGCATTGAAGAAGTTGTTGCCAAAGTTAAAAAAGAAATGGACGAAATTATAAAACAAACCGGAGAACAAGCCGCCATTGAATCGGGCGTTCCCGGGCTTCACCCTGAAATTGTAAAACTTTTAGGCAAACTAAAATACAGAACTTCTTACGGGCAAAATCAGTTGCAACATACGCTTGAGGTTACTTGGCTTGCGGGCGCAATAGGCGGCGAACTTGGCTTAGACGTAGCTTTTTGTAAAAAAGCGGCTCTCTTGCACGATGTGGGCAAAGCTGTAGACCACGAAGTAGAAGGCACGCATCATCAAATATCGGCAGACATCGCCAAAAAATACGGTGAAAGCGCAAAAATGATTAATGCCATTATATCTCACCATGAAGGGTTTGAAGAACCTAAAAGCGCCGAAGCATTTGTAATAGCCGCTGCAGATGCGATAAGCGCGGCGCGTCCGGGCGCGCGTAGAGAATCTGTAGAAAACTATTTAAAGCGCCTTGAAAAGCTTGAAAAATTAGCCAAAGACTTTAAAGG
>WQVR01000086.1 GCA_009785775.1 Candidatus Proendomicrobium guianensium | reverse complement strand
TTGCTTTAGCGTCTACAAGGGCAAGCTTAGCGCTTGTACCGCCCAAATCTATGCCGATAAAAAATTTTGACATTTTAAAACTCCGTATAAAATTATATTTGCTATTTTTTTAAAGCGTCAAGTAAAGTGCCCGCAAGGTAAAGAGAACCCACGCATGCAATTACTTGGGCGCGGCCTGCCATGCTTAATGCTTCTTTTATATTTTCAGCAACGGCAATGTTTTGCGCGTTAATATATTTTAAAAACTCTTTTTTTGTTTCTGTCGTACTTAAAGCACGCGGTGAAGAAATTTTTGTTATTATTATTTTTTGAAATCCTGTTTTTGAAACTCCTGCCTTTGCAAGCACAGCTATAGATTTTATTGCTTGTTTATAATCTTTGTCTTTTAAAATTCCAAAAATAAATGCCGCGTCTTTCTTTAAAAAAGGACTTTGGCGCCATAGCCCCGCAAACGCCTTTATTGATTGTATATTATGCGCGCCGTCTATAACAAAAGTTTGTTTCCCCCTGCTTAAAACATCAAAGCGCCCATGCCAAGCGGCACTTAACAATCCTTTTTTTATAGAAGCTTTTGAAACTCCCAAAAACTCCGCCGCCGCACACGCCACAGCCGCATTTGAAGCCTGATGTTCTCCCAAAAGCTTCATTTTAAAGTTTGTATCGTTATAGGTAATGCTTTGGGTAAGAGTTTTCCAGTTGATACCGTTAAAGCCGCATGAAAAATCCGTACCGTAAACTTTTATAGCCGCATTGCGTTTATTTGCCTGAGCTTTTATTACACTGCGCGCCTCTGGCGCAATACGCCCCAAAATTACGGGAATACCGCGTTTTATTATGCCTGCTTTTTCAAAAGCTATTTTTTTTAGGGTGTTGCCTAAAAATTCCTGATGGTCGTAAGATATTGTGGTAATAACGCTTAATACAGGCATTAGTACGTTTGTAGCGTCTAAACGACCGCCCATGCCTGTTTCTATAACGGCAATATCAACATTTTGCTTAGAAAAATATATAAACGCAAGAGCCGTTATATATTCAAAAAAACTTAAATCGCACTTTTTAGCAAGCGCGATATATTTTTTTTCAAGCGCCTTAAAAGCGGCGGATGATATGGGTTTGCCGTTAACTTTTATGCGTTCTGTAATACTTATAAGGTGCGGCGAAGTAAAAAGAGCCGTCTTATACCCTTGCGCCTGTAAGCACTCCGCAAGTAACGCCGACACCGAACCTTTACCGTTAGTGCCGGCAATATGAACAGCTTTAAACCTGTTTTGCGGGTTATCAATACTACCCAAAAAAAGTTTAATACGGGACAAACCCGGCTTTTGCCCCTCGTACTCTTTTAGCCCTTCAAAAAAAACCATTACTTTTTACAAAAAAAGTTTAAAATTTTTATAAGTGTATTTTTTAAATCTTTCCTTTCAATTACCATGTCTACCATACCGTGACGTTTCAAAAATTCTGACAACTGAAAGCCGTCGGGCAGTTGTTGGCGTATGGTTTGTTCTATAACACGCGGGCCTGCAAAGCCTATAAGCGCGTCTTGTTCTGCAATATTAATATCGCCAAGCATTGCATAACTTGCGGCAACACCGCCTGTAGTAGGGTCTGTCAAAAGAGAAATATACGGCAACTTATGCTTGGCAAGGCGCGCAAGCGCGGCTGAAGTTTTGCCCATTTGCATAAGCGAAACTATACCCTCTTGCATACGCGCTCCGCCGGAAGCGCTAACTATTATTACAGGACACTTTTTTTCTATCGCCGCTTCTACCGCAAGGGCAATTTTTTCGCCCACTACAGATCCCATAGACCCGCCCATAAACTCAAAATCCATTACGGCAAGCATTACGGGGTTTCCGCCTATTTTGGCTTCGCCCGCTACTATAGCGTCGTCAAGGCCGGGGTAGCTTTTCATTTTTTCAGAATACCCGGGAAAGTCTAAAAAATTTACAGGCACTATGCCTTTAAACATTTCTTTAAAAGACTTGGCGTCTGTCATAAGTTCTATGCGTTTTTTAAAGCCCAGCCTGAAGTTATAACCGCACTTAGAGCAAATCATGTAATTTTCTTCTAAGTCTTTTTGGAAAATTATTTGCTCGCACTTTTTACATTTTGTCCAAAGACCTTCGGGCATTGTGCTCTTTTTTTGTTCGGCAGCCGAAACTGTTTGTACCATTTTTACGTCCTCCAGAAATTATCTTTGTTATTTACTGTTATTTTAATCCTTCCGCCATTAAGTCACTTTCGTCGAGTATACCTACAGGCTCACCGCTTACATCTACAACCGGCACATTGTCTATTTTGTATTTACTTATGATTTTTGCGGCCTCTACCGCCAACATTTCGGGAGAAACCGTTTTAGGTTTTTTTGTCATCACGGCAGATATTTTTTTGTTTAAAATGTTTGGATTTTTTTGCAAACTGCGCCTTAAATCGCCGTCGGTAAAAAACCCGCTAAGGCGCCCTTTTGAGTTTACTACATTAGCCGCGCCGATTTTTGTGCCCGTCATTATAAACAAAGCGTCTTTAACAAGTGATGTTTCTTTTACCACAGGATTATTTTTGCCCTTACGCATAACGTCTGACACAAGCATTGTAAGGCGTTTGCCTATAGAACCCAACGGATGAAACAAAGCCAAGTTTTCACTTTTAAATCCTTTTCGCTCAGACACTGTAAGCGCTAAAGCGTCTCCCATGGCAAGCATTGCCGTGCTTGAAGACGTAGGCGCTAAGTTATGGGGGCATGCCTCTTTTGAAACTTTACAGTTAACTATAGCGTCGCAGCTTTTCCACGAGGGAGATTTGGCATTTCCCGTCATTGCTATGGCTTTTACTTTCATGCGTTTTAAAACCGGGGCAACTTTTTTTATTTCTTCGGTTTCGCCGGAATATGAAAGCATTATTACAACATCGTCTTTTAATATTGCGCCTATATCGCCGTGCAAGGATTCCGACGGGTGCAAAAACGCCGCAGGCACCCCAACTGAAGACATGGTGGCGGCAATTTTACGCCCTATAAGGCCAGATTTTCCAAGCCCCATAACAATTATTTTGCCCTTACAGGCGTATATAATTTCAGCGGCGGCTTTAAAGCCCGAATCTAAATTTTTTATTTGGTCTTTAACGGCATTTGCTTCTATGGTTAATGTTTCTATAGCGCGTTTAAAGTTGTTCATTATTTTAACCCGTGGGCATACCTTATAAATGAGTTCATTTTGTCATAATCTTTGCGTTTAGGCAGGCGTTCAATGCCAATATCGCCGTCAAAACCAAACGGGCTTAAAACTTCGCTGATTTTTAAAATATCTTGGGCGGTAATATCGCCCGCGATAAAAAACGGCACGCTTAAAGTTTCTGCATTTTTTGCTAAATTTAAATTTAAAATACGCGTTCCGGCTTCCGGCGCGCCATCGACATTTTGCATACTTGTAATATCTAAAATAAAATAATCAATATTGCCTTTGTATTCGTTAAGCGTTAAAATATCGGATTCTTGCGTAAGTTTAAACTGTTTTAAAGTTTTTACGTTAAGAGAAACCCCTACGGCTTTGCAAAATTCAGGGCTTTCAACACCGCAAAACTCTACAAGTTTTAAACCGCACTTTTTAACGGTTTTTGTTATTTGTTTGTGGTCGGCGTCTTTAAAAGCGCCGCAAGCACTGACAAAAGGCGGCATTTTTGAGATAACGTCACTCGCCAGTTTTTCAGAAACTTTTTTTGGACTTTCCGAAAAAAAGTGAAAACCCAAAAAGTCTGCGCCCAAATTAGTAGCGTCTAAAGCGTCATTATAATTTGCCAGTGCCGATATTTTTACTTTTGCCATGGGAGCTAAGCTCCTCCTATAAAAACTGCCGTGGGGCTAAGCGCCCCTTTTTAAAATTATATTTTTAAATAAAACCCTGTTTAAAACTTTAAGTTCAAACTTTTTAATTTAAAAGCATGCTTACTTTTTATACACTTTTTGCGGGTCAAAAAGTTTTTTGCCCACAACTTTGGAATTTCCGGTTGAGGTAATTTTAGTATAAAAGCAGCTTCTCATGCCTGTGTGGCATGCCGCGCCGCCAATTTGGTTTACTTTTATTAAAATACAGTCGCTGTCGCAATCGTAATAAATTTCTTTCACCTTTTGAACATTGCCCGACTCTTCGCCTTTTATCCAAAACTTATTGCGGGAGCGGCTCCAAAAAGTTGCTTTTTTGGTTTTTATGGTTTGTTCAAGCGATGCCGCGTTCATATACGCCACCATTAAAACCGTACCGTCTTTATAGTCTTGAACTATCGCGGGGATAAGCCCATTGGCGTCGTACTTCATTTTTTTTACAATTTCTAACATAAAATTATCCTCTTAGCTTTTTAAAAACAGGGCTTTAAGCCCCTCTTGCTACTTTTATTGCTTCTTGTAAATTTAACTTTCCGCTGTAAATGGCTTTGCCGACAATAGCGGCAAATGTTCCGTCTGCTTTAAGTTTTTTTATGTCGTCAATAGTTGTTACGCCGCCCGAAGCTATTACGCGCATTTGTGATACTTCGGCAATTTCTTTAAGCGACTCAAAATTGGGGCCTTGCAACATACCGTCTTTGGCGATGTCTGTATATAAAATTTCTTTCAAGCCCGTTTCTTTAAGTTTTAAAGCTAAATCTGTTGCCAAAGTGTTTGAAACTCCGTCCAGCCTTTTATGGCAACTTTTCCGTTTATAGCGTCTATAGCTACAATAATTTTATCCGCGCCGTATTTTTCTATAGCTTCGCGCACAATTTCAGGATTGTTTACCGCCGCCGTGCCTAAAATAGCGTAACTTGCGCCCGTTTTAAAAATGTCGTCTATATTTTGCATATTGCGAATACCGCCGCCAACCTGAACGGGTATTTTTGCACTGGCTGAAAGGTCACATA
>WQVR01000085.1 GCA_009785775.1 Candidatus Proendomicrobium guianensium | reverse complement strand
TTTTGTTTTTTTTTTTTGTTTCAAGATATTTTTTATTAGATTTTGACGGCGCAAACTCTATGGGAACACGCCCCGCAATTTTTAAGCCATACCCTAAAAGCCCCACAATTTTGCGCGGGTTATTTGTAAGCAGCTTAATGCTTTTCATGCCAAATGTACTAAGTATCTGCGCGCCTATGCCATAATCTCTTAAATCTGCGGGAAAGCCAAGTGCAATATTTGCTTCAACCGTATCTAAACCTTCTTCCTGCAGATGATAAGCTTTTAGCTTATTCGCAAGCCCTATTCCACGCCCTTCCTGATGCATATACAGCACAATGCCTTCGCCCTTTTGCTCTATCATTTGAAGGGATTTTTCCAACTGTTCTCCGCAGTCACAGCGAAGCGAATCAAAAACATCACCCGTTTCGCAAGACGAATGCACCCGCACAAGTACATTGCTTTTCCCCTTAACATTGCCTTTAACTATAGCAATATGCGACTCTTTTTTTAAGCTGTCTTCAAAAAGATTAAGCTTAAAGTGACCGTGTTTTGTAGGAAAATCAACCGCAACGGTTTTTTTCACGAAAGTTTCAGTTTTATGACGGTACTTTATTAAATCTTCGATAGTTATAATTTTTAATTTATGACGGGCGGCAAATTTTATAAGGTCAGGAATTCTTGACATTGTGCCGTTGTCATTCATAATTTCGCAAATTGTGCCGCAAGGCCTAAAGCCCGCAAGGCGGGCTAAATCTATAGCCGCTTCGGTGTGGCCTGCGCGCACCAAAACTCCGCCGTCTTTAGCGCGAAGCGGAAAAATATGCCCGGGGCGCGCGAAGTCTCGCGGTTTTGCGTCTTTATCGGCTAACTTGCGCACGGTAAGCGAGCGGTCATGCGCGGAAATTCCCGTGGTAGTGCCTATGCGGTAATCTACCGAAACGGTAAACGAACAACCTTTAACTTCAGTGGGGTTGCCTACCATATCGTTAATTCCAAGGCGGTCTAAGTTTTCGTCTGTCATTGGCGTGCATATAAGCCCGCGGGCGTATTTTGTCATAAAGTTTATTACTTCAGGCGTGGTTTTTTCGGCGGCGCAAAATAAGTCACCCTCATTTTCACGGGAGGGATCGTCTACAACAATTATCATTTTGCCTTTTTTTACGTCTTTTAACGCGTCTTCAATGGTTGAAAATTTTTCGTTTTTTTTCATTATGCGCCTCTGTACTGGATTAGCTTTTTAAGCGAACCCGTTCTCTTTTAAAAAATCTTCAGTAAGTGAAGTGTCCTTTTTGGATACGGCAAGTTTTTGAACGTATTTAGCCAAAATGTCTGTTTCAATATTTACTTCTTTTCCTATTACCGTATTGTTGTAAGTTTGCGGTATTATGTAAACGCTAAAACTTTCCGCACTTACCTCTGCAACCGTTAAGCTTATGCCGTTTAGCGCCACAGAACCTTTAGAAACTATATACTTTTCAAATTCTTTTGGAAGTTCAAAAGTAAGCTTGTAAAATCTTTCAAGCTTTTGCGAATTTTTAAGCGTTATTGTGCCGTCTACATGGCCGCTTACAATATGCCCGTCAAGCCGTCCGCCAAGCTTTAAAGCGCGCTCTAAATTTACTTTATCGCCGTTTTTTAACTTTGAAAGGTTTGTATATTTATCCGTTACGGGGCTATAATCAAAGCTTAAATTTTTACCGCTGATTTCTGTTACCGTAAGGCAAACGCCGTTTACGGCAATGCTTGCGCCTATGGAAGTATCGTCAAACGCGCTTGAAATTACAAGCTTAGACGCGCTTATGCTTTGCACCGTGCCGCAAAACTCAATTAAGCCCGTAAACATTATAAGTTACCCTCAAACAAAAAATCTTTTCCTATTTTTTTTACGGTTAATTTTTTTATTTTTAAAGCGTTTGAAATTTCATTAACGCCAACACCGCCAACGGGGCTTATGGCGGTTTTTCCGCCGATAACGGAAGGCGCCACAAAAGCGTAAACTTTATTTACCGCCCCCGAAAATAATGCCGAAGCTATAGTTTCACCGCCACCCTCAATAAAAATTGTTTTAATTGAAATATCATTTAAACGCGAAATTAAAAGTTTAAAATCTTCTTTAAATTTTTCAAAATTAATTTTTAAAATTATTATGCCGTCTTTCAAAAAATATGCCGGCACTTTTTTTATTTTTTCGTCGCAAACAAAAACCGTGGCAGCTTCACTATTTAATACATTATAATTTTTTGGGGTTTTAAGGCTTTGGTCTATAACAATACGCACTGGTTGCCCAACGGGCTTTGAGCCACCCCGCACGGTAAGCGACGGGTTGTCTTTTATAACCGTATTAAAGCCGGCTAAAACGGCATTGTAGCCGGCGCGAAGCTTATGCGTGTATTTTCTGGCGGCTTCCCCTGTTATCCACTTAGAACTATAACTTCTAGTTGCTATTTTACCGTCTAGCGTCATGGCGTATTTTACGCTTACAAAGTTTTTGGTTTTTTTTATGTGGTTTATATAGTCTTTATTTAGAAGCTTAGCTTCTTTTTCAAGCAAGCCCGTATACACTGCTACTCCTGCGACTTTTAACTTTTTTATACCGTTATTGCGGGTAAGCGGGTTTGGGTCTGCATGAGACACAAAAACGCGGGAAATACCAGAGTTTATTATGTAGTCTGCGCAGGGCGGACGTTTGCCGAAATTACAGCAAGGTTCTAAGTTAACGTATAAGTCGGCGCCTTTGGCATGTAATCCTGCGGAATTTAAAGCGTCAGCCTCGGCATGAAGCGCGCCAAAAACTTTATGATAGCCTTCTGCTATAATTTTGGAGTTTTTAACTATAACGCAACCGACCATAGGGTTAGGGAAAACCTTATGCCTGCCTTTTTTGGCAAGGTTTAAAGCGTGTTGCATAAATTTTACATTTTCGGGAGTAAACTTCATAAAAACAAAAAGCCCCGCAAGTTTCCCCGGGGCTTTTTTTTAACAATATAATAAAACGCTTCTTTCATCCGGACTGTACCGTCGGCACCTGAATTTCACAGGTTCAATCCACTTAAGAGGGCTTGCGTTTTATTCGAAAACGCGGGCCACTTGCGTAGACTCGTAGACTTTAACTACCGGTAAGGAATTTCACCTTCCCCGAAGACTATTTAATTTTCAAACAACCTGTTTATTAGACAATATTACTAAACTTTTGTCAATGCGATTATTCTATTTCCGTATCAATTATTTCAACATTACCGCTTGTGATATCTACAATGGCAAAAGTACTGCGCCCGCTGCGCGTGCCGCAAAGTTCACCGGGGTTTAATATCAACGTTTTACCTTCTTTATAAAACCTAAATCTATGCGTATGGGCATAAAAAATAAAATCATATTTTTGACTTTGTACATAATCTTCAATGCCGTAAGGTTCGTGAAGCATTAATATTTTTTTGTTTCCAACCTCAAGCTCAAAAGGAACAGTATCAATATTACAAAAACCATTTGCCGCGCTTAAAAGTTCATTTTTATGGTATATGTCATTATTTCCAAAAACTGCCTGAAAAGGAATTTTTAATTTTTTAAAAAGTTCTAATGAAGATGGTAAAACAATATCGCCGCAATGTAAGCAAAAACTTACATCGCGGCGATTTATAATATCTACAGCTTTTTTTATGTAGTACTGGCTATCGTGGCTGTCAGCCAATACCGCTATAAGCATTTTGGTTTTTATACCGCCACAACTTCTTTTATTTCAGGCACAGATTCTTTAACAGCTTTTGTTACGCCGTGCGCAAGCGTCATGCCAGCCATAGGGCAACTTCCGCAGGCGCCTACAAGCCTTACTTTTACAATGCCGTCTTCGGTAACATCTACAAGTTCAACATTGCCGCCGTCTGCCTGCAAATGCGGGCGAACTTTATCTAGGGCTTGTTCTACTCTTTCTTTTAGCGTCATTTTAAACTCCTTTTTGCGTTTTTTTGATTATACCATAATATATAAAATTTTACATTAAAATTCCGAACGTACAAAAAATCTCACAGTAGGGTCTCGAGCCACTTTTCTTGCTACAAGCCACGTTCTTATAGCTACAAACGGTCTAACAAAAATTACAACTTTGCACATTTCGGGGAAGTAAAATCTTAACAAATTATATGTATGAACATCAGCCTCAAGCGCGCTTACGCCTGTTTCTTTTATTAAAGCTTCTATATTTCTTATTGCCTCGTTGCGCTGTTCAAAAGTCATATGCCTGTTAATGCGCGGCGTAAACGCCGTAAAAAAGCCGCTGTCTGAAAGCTCCCTTACATACTGCGGCGGAGCATCTACAAGAACTCTGTGTTTGCTGATATTTGCCTCTGCAAGTACTTCTTTAAGCCTTTCAGAAAGGCTTTTGTTTACAGGGAAAGAGTATTTTAAATCAAGCCATATATAAGACTGTGATAAATCGAACCCGTAAAAAAGTCCGGATAATGTTAAGCCCCCTATACCATCCATACTGCGGGCAACATAAAGTTCATCATTTGCGTAAACAATATCAACTTCAAAGTTACTATTACGCCTTAGAACTCTCTGAAGCTTACTTCTATCGTTTACCATGTGTATTCCTCTGACGTGAGGAAATGTCAAAGGATTTTCACTTCTTACATGGCTTATTTGGGCAGGCATAGGCGGGCGAAAATCCATATAAATATTTATCCAGCTTATAACGGCATGGATAAAAAGAGCACTCAAAAGGAAAGAGGCTATTATAAAAAGCTTTTTTTTCATATCGTTTGCTACCCCCTACCCATAATTTAGCAAAAACTTTGTACTCTTTACAATGCCAACGGCGGTTTGGGTGTTATGCACCCAAACCGCCGTTTAAAGTAAGTAAACTACTATTCAGTGCTATTATGTTGTCGCTTTTAACAAGTGTGTCAAACTCGTCGAAACTTCTTAAGTAAGCGATAGTTTTTTCAGC
>WQVR01000084.1 GCA_009785775.1 Candidatus Proendomicrobium guianensium | reverse complement strand
CGACTCTATTGCCGAACAAATAAAAAGGCAAAGCGAAATTTGGGCTGACCTTGGGCTTAATGTTAAAAATATTCTTAAAAAAAGTTCTCCTAATTTGTTGGAGGCTGTGTTTAGGTCTATGGAACACAGTATGACAAGGCAAAAAATTGTTGCGGTAGACAGCATTTTAATTACCGGCGGCGGCGCTTGTTTAAAGGGCATAGATACTTTTATTCATGACGTTTTGGGTATTAAGTCTGAAAAGTGGAATCCGCTTCAGTCCGCAAGTGTTGTAAACGCGTCAAGCGCTTTTGATATAGAACAAGGCTTTTTGCTTCCCGTATCTATAGGGCTTGCTTTGCAAAAGGGGGGCTCTGCCAATGTATGAGTTAAACTTACTAAAAAAAGCGCTAGCGGTATCTGAAATCCAAAGAAAAAGCAACAGAGTATTTAGGGTTTTAATGTTTTTTGTACATATAGCTATCATTGCTGTTTTAATTCTAACATGGCTTAAACTTGAAGATACTGAACGCTATAGTCAAATGATAAGCGTTGTCAGGTCTGATATTGCCTCAACAAGGGAAGCCGCACGGATTAGAGAAATAGAATCGGTGTGGGAAGGGCGTTTCTTCCAACTTGCTACCATAAGGGAAATAATTTCAAACCAGACAAATTTCGGGCTTATACTGCGTGAGTTAGGGCTTTATCTGCCCGGCGACGACAGAATTGCCACTTTAAATCTTCACCAAAATAATAATCTTGTTGCTGAAATTCGTGCACGTACGGTTTCGCCGTATGCCGACATTTTTCAATATCAGGAAGCTTTAAGAGACGCTTTTGAAAGAAGCAGATTTATAGGAAGAGATATTGCGACTATTGCGCGCACCTCAGTTGTTGTAAGGGGCGACAATGTTGATACCATACAAGTTCAAATGCGTGCAGATACGAGGGCAACCCAATGACAAATAAACAAAAGCTTGTCGTAAGTACCATGATGTTTATTGTATCCTGTGTGATTTTAGTGGCTATTATTAAGTTTGGGTATATGGAGTTTTCAGCTGAACTGCGCGGGCGCCAGTACGTTTATGAAAGGTTTAACAGAATAAGCCAAAACTTAGCCGGGTTTGACGCCTTTTTACAAAATGCCAACCAGCAAGAAGCCAGAATACTGGAGTTGATAAATCAGTTTTACGGTAATTATATGAGCAATCAAGAAATTTTGCACATATATGAGCAAAGGGTAATCAGGGCTGCGGCGGCTAATAATGTTACTCTTATGAGAACCGAAATTTCTATGGACGCGTGGGGTTCTGCGGCGTTAACAGTAGATATTGAAAGCAATTTTATAAACTTATACAGCTTTCTTTTTGACATAGAAATGTTTTCACAAATTATAGAGGTTTCAGTTGCGCCAACGGGTGCTATAAGAGTTATCACCGCGCCAATACTCTTTTCAAGTGATATCGACGACCATATGAGCGGCAGAACAAGAATTATGGATGAAGTAACTCAGTTTGGATATTTTGAAGAAATTATAAACAGAACTTTGGGGCTTTTTAACTTACTAGACCCTGAGCATACGCATATACCGAGCGCGCGTGATTTACTTCCGTCGCCGGCACAAGAGCCGTTCTACTTTATTGAGGAAGTGGTAGTTGAGGAGCCCGTTGTGGTAGTTCCCGTAAGGCGCGTTCCAGTAAGAAGAGAGTTCCCGTCGATAACTCTTGCCGGTATAATGTATGACCCTGATAGTCCGGTTGCTATTGTAAATGGTGAAATCAGAAGACCGGGAGATACAGTCAACGGCGCGCGGATTACCCGCATAACCAGAAGCGCGGTGCACTTTGCATTTGACGGAAGACAGTACACCAGAAGAATGCCTCTTTAAAAAATAAGGCAGGAGGCTTTCGTCAAAAATTAAAGCATTAAAGTCTTAAAATAACTAAAAAAAGAAAAAGGGACCTAAAAGGGAGGATAACTAATGAAGAAGTTAGCTGGTTTGGTTTGTTTGTTGTTGTTGTTTGGTAGTCAGGCGGCATATAGTAATATAGAGCCAAGGGGGCTTATTTCTGTAGATTTTCAGGGCACAACGTTGCACACAGCGTTAAATGTTCTTAGCATGAAGACCGGAAAAAAGCTTATACCAGGCGGCGACATAATAAACAAACGGATTGTTCTTACCTTGAGGGACGTTACCATAGAAGAAGCGTTACATGCTTTGCTTGACGCCTACAATCTTTACTATGTACGTCAAGGCGACACAAATATTTTTGTTATAAGAGACAGAGACGACGCTAACCCCATTACTGTTTCCAGAATTACTTTTGTTAACTACGCAAGGGCAAGCGAACTTGAGAGAGTTCTTGCCGCGCGCTTAACACGCGCAGGCTCTATAGCCTCTGACGAGCGTACGAACGCGCTTATAATTACAGACCTTGCCGACAGTATAGATGCTGTTGAAGGCCTTATACGTACTTTAGATATTCCTACACAGCAGGTTCTTTTAGAAGCCCGCATTGTAGACGTAAACCTTTCAAGAGATTTTAACGTCGGAACTTGGGTAGAAAATCTTACAAGAACCGGCTCTAATAACGTTAGCAGTTACACACAGTGGTTGTCTATGCCTCAGATAGTAGGTTCTGGAAGGCTTGCGACAAGCATTGTCGACGGCGATTGGAGTCTAGACGCGTTTTTCGACATAGGCCTTCAAACCTCTAATGCCAAAGTGTTAAATAATCCGAGGCTTTTGGTTTTAAATAACAGAGAAGCTGTTATAGAAATTATTGAAGAAGTGCCTTTCTTGGAAAGCTCAACGGTATCGGCAAGCACGGGCGATATTACAGGTACTACATCATTTAAAGAAGTTGGTATAAAATTAAGAGTCAGACCGCAAATTAACAGGGACGGCTCTATAATGTTAGAAGTAGAACCTGAACAAAGCTTCCGTACGGGCGAAACCTTAAACGGCGTGCCTGTTATAAATACTTCAAGGGCTTCAACAACCCTTATGCTTAGAAGCGGCGAAACAGTTGCTATCGGTGGTCTTATAAGAGAATTCAACACAACCACCATAAACCAAATTCCTTTATTGGGCGACATACCGCTTTTGGGGTATTTGTTTAAAACCAGATCTACAAACTCGGCAAGACATGAACTTACGATATTTATAACTGCCAGAATAGTTAACTAAAGGCAAAAGGTATAAACATGTCAGAACTTTTAAACACAAAAATACTAATTATTGAAGACGAAGAAACTGTAAGGGAAAGTCTGTTTGCTGTTTTAACCGCGCGCGGTTTCGGCGTTGCTACTGCCGAAACCGGCCGCGAGGCGCTTGAGAAAATTAAAAAAGAATTCTACGACATTTTACTTGTAGACTATAAACTCACGGACATGGACGGCTTAAGCCTTATAAAAGAAGCCGCTTTTATTTCAAAAGACTCCGTGCCCATAGTTGTTACGGGTTATAGTTCTGTTGAAACTGCCGTAGACGCTATGCGTATAGGCGCTCATGACTATCTTATAAAACCCGTAGACATAGACAACCTTATAGAAAACATAAAAATGATACTTAATGAGCGTGATGATTACCGCAGAGGCTTGCAAGCTTTGCAAAGGGTAATTACCGCAAAGCTTGAACCTTTGAAAGACGCTGATACGCGGATTGTATGCGGTAAAGGCAAAGAAATTTTAGGACTTTCCGGTAACTTTTTTCTTAAAATTTTGTTTTTTCCGGTTACGATTTTAAAAGGGTTTAAAAATTTTTACTTTGGCTAACTTAAGAGGATTAATATGAAAACAAAAAGTATTGTGTTGCTTGCCGCCGCGCTTGTTTTGTCTTGCGGCGTTGGTAGCGCTGAAGCTTCAAGAAGGGAAAGAAGGCAAACCCAAGAGCCTACCGTTAGAGCTCAACGGGAGCCAAGAGCTCCAAGGGGTGAGTTAACATTTAGGCAAATACGCAGGCTTTATGATGACGGCAACCTTGTAAAAGCCGAAGCGGGTTTGGACGCTATGTTGTTGCGCGACCCTTACAATATGGAAGCTTTGGAATTGAAAAATAAAATTTTAATTATCAGAGAAAGAATTTACGTTTTTAAAAGAAATCTTTCAAGAAATTATTCTGCAGAAGTTGAGCGTGCTATCCGCGAAGACAACTTTTACGACGCATTATTGTATCTAAACAGAATTCGCAACTTGTTCCCCGAAGATCACGACGCGGTAACATATCAGCGTATCAGAGCCGATGTGAATGAGCGCGCCAGACATTTTGGAAGACATTCTAACATGTTTTTGAGGTCTGTAGATTATTTTGCTAACGAGCAATTTAGAAAAGCCTCAAATCTTGTACGTAGGCTTGCTGTAAATTACCCCAGAATGAACAGATTTGTGGGTATGGTAAGTTTTAGCGAAATATTTGAAACCAATGCCGAAAGAACAGTCATGTTCTATAACCAAGCGCATAGAAGCTTTAGAAGGGGGCGTTTTGACAGGGCTAGAAATGAGTTAGACTTTGCTATAGCGCTTGGTCCTAACAGCATACCCGTGCGCGTACTTGCAGAACAAATATCAATGGAATTGCTGTAATAGTTTTGTCTGATGAAGTTGGTTGAGAAATATTTAAGAAAACGCTGTGTAGCGGCAGTAGTGTTGCTGACAGCGTTTTCTTTTTTTATTAATTTTCAAGTTTTGTTTAATTGGTTTAGTATAGACGATTTTATTTTAATTATACACAACGATTTTGTAAAAGATATAAATAACCTTTGGGTTGTGCTTAACCCCGCAAATATTGTAAATGTTTTGCCTGTGCGTCTTGGCGCGCGTCCTGTTTTTCTTGCAGCGCTTATAACCCAATTTCATTTTTTCGGTTACAACCCGTTCGGGTATCACTTTGTAAGCGTGGTAATTCACATAATAAATTCGCTTATGGTTTTTGTTATCGCGCGCGGGCTTGGCATAGGTTCGCGGCGCGCGCTATTGCCTGCTGTTATCGCCGCGCTTATTTTTG
>WQVR01000083.1 GCA_009785775.1 Candidatus Proendomicrobium guianensium | reverse complement strand
GTAAATTTGCCGTAAGGCTCCAATATTCTTGGGGAATAAACGCTTGGATTTCCGCTTCCCTGTCGCAAACAAGCATAACCGCAACAGACTGCACCCTGCCCGCAGATAACCCTACTTTAACTTTTTTCCACAAAAGCGGCGAAAGTTTATAACCTACAATGCGGTCTAGTATGCGGCGCGCCTGTTGACTGTCAACCAACCCCATATCAAGTTCACGGGGATTTTTAACTGAGTTTTGTATCGCGTCTTTTGTAATTTCGTTAAATGTTATGCGCTTAACTTTGTTGTCTTTAAGTTTTAAAGCTTCTTTCAAGTGCCAGGCGATGGCTTCACCCTCGCGGTCAAAGTCTGTGGCAAGGTAAACAATGTCGGCCTTGTCGGCAATTTTTTTAAGGTCTGCTATGGTTTTTTTTGCCTTAGCTACATTCGCGTAAGAAGGCTCGAAATTATTTTCAATATCTATACCCAGCTTACTTTTAGGCAAATCTCTTATATGCCCGTAAGAACTTTTAACCGCGTAATCTTTGCCCAAAAACTTGGCTATTGTTTTTTCTTTTGAAGGGGACTCTACTATTAACAGGTACTTAGACATTTTAACTACCTCTGGTATATTTATCTTATTATTGTATATTTTTGGCCCGGAACACTACGTACCGCCAAAGCGATTTCTAAGTTTACTAAAATTATTGAAATTTTTGAAATGGGTATTTTTGTTTTAAGCGAAATTTCATCAGGGCTTAAACCTTCCGGCGCATTTTTAAGCAAAGCGTAAATTTTTAGTTCTTCCGGTGTAAAGTTTACGTTTTCTTCCAGTTTTAGCTGTGTTTGCGGGCTTGCCAAGTGGGCGAACTCTTTTATCTGGCTTAAAACATCTTGTGGGGTAAGCGCCACAAATGCCCCGTTTTTTATTAAATCATTAGTGCCCTGCGAATATTTAGAGTAAATGCTACCCGGCACGGCAAAAACGTCTCTGCCGTAATCGGCGCAAATGCGTGCGGTAATCATAGCGCCGGAAGCCAACCCCGCCTCCACCACAAGCGTAGCCACCGATAATGCCGCTATTATGCGGTTACGGCGCGGAAAGGTTTGCCTGTCTGAAAACGAATTTAAAGGAAATTCGCTGATAAGCGCGCCTTTTTCAGCTATTTCATCTTGTAGTTTTTTGTTTTCGGGCGGGTAATAATTTAAAAGCCCGTTGCCAAGTATTGCTATAGTGCGCGAATTATTATTTAAGGCAGACATATGCGCACAAGTGTCTATTCCGCGCGCTAACCCCGAAACTATGGTAATACCGCTTTTTGCAAAATAGTTTGAAAATTCAGACGCCACACTTTTGCCGTAAACTGTTGTCCTGCGCGAACCCACAACAGATATTGATGGAAAATCACTATCCAAAAGCTTACCTTTAACATATATTATGGGCGGTTTGTCTTGGATATTACGCAGTTGCTCAGGGTAAGCGGCATCCTTAAAGGTTAAAATTCGGGCGTTTTCGCGCGCAGCAAGCGCAATTTCACAATCCGCAAATTTTTTAGAACTTTCATTTAATATATTTTGGGCAATAAGCGGATTAATACCTTCAACCTGCGTTAAGTCCGAAACATCTGCACTAAACACATTTTCCGCCGAGCCAAAAGCCTCAATTAAATTATTAAAACGCGTTACACCTATGTTTTGGCAAAGGCTAAGGCGTATGATAGCGTAGGTTTCAAGTTCCATAGCGTGCCCATTGTAGACTATTTACTTGCAAATTGTCAACCGCCTAAGGCGGAGTATTCAAAACGGCACTTAAACCGTAATATATAAAACACACAATTCAAAACCTTGAAACATTGCACTTTAAAAATGCTATAATTGCCAATACAATATATAATAGTATTTCGGAGGCTTACAGTGGAAAAATATAAATGTACCATATGCGGTTATGTGTATGACCCTTCTACGGGTGACACAGACAATAATATTGCGGCCGGTACCGCATTTGAAAACCTACCTGAAAATTGGGTATGCCCGGTTTGTAGTGCTTCTAAAAGCGCTTTTGAAAAAATTTAGGGAGATTTTATGGCACTTTACAGCGAAAAAGTTATGGAACACTTTTCAAACCCGCGCAATGTCGGTGAAATGAAAGACGCCGACGCCATTGGTGAAGAAGGAAGCCCCGCGTGCGGCGATATTATTACTTTTTACATAAAAGTAACAGATAATAAAATTTCAGACATAAAATTTAAAACCTTCGGTTGCGGGGCAGCTATTGCGGTGTCTTCTATGGCAAGCGTTATGGCAAAAGGCAAAACCTTAGATGAAGTTTTAGCCATGACTAACCAGCAAGTAGCCGAAGAACTGGGGGGCCTGCCGCCCGCAAAAATGCACTGTTCAAACCTTGGCGCAGACGCCCTGCACAAAGCGGTGCAAGAATACAAAAAAAAGCACGGGCTAGCTTAGCGCCATGCCATGCTCCTGCAAAAAAGCATGTTCAAAAAAACATTCTTGCCAAAAGAGCATTGAAGCGTCTGAAAACAGCCTACCTAAAGAAGCAACGTCCCAAAATGTTTTAAAGTGTACAAACTGTGGCGCTTATTTTGCAAAAAAATATAAAATTTGTCCGTCGTGCTTAAAATAAAAGGTGTTTTGTGCAGGCTTAAAACTAATCGTTACAGGCGCTTAGGCGCCAGGGAGAACACATGAAAGGAATTGTATGCGGCGTATGCGGTTTTATTTCTTTAGACGGTATTCCTGAAATTTGCCCCATTTGTATGTCTCCGAAAGAAAAGTTTTCCGAAGTTGAAAACGCTTACCACATGCCCGATTTTAAGGCCGAAACGGGCGAAAGCGAAAAAAAGCATATCCCTAAAATCACTTTGATAGAGCAATGCGGACTTATGGGCGAGGGTTTTATGGGCGTGCACGCAAAAGTAGGCGAAATTGCGCACCCGATGTTACCCGAACATCACATAACCGGCATATATTTTTACTTAGATAACAAATACGCAGGCTCTGTGTTTTTGAGCGCCCCGAGCGCAGCCCCCGGCGCCATGTTAAATTTAAAAAGCGCGAAAGGCAAAATTTCTGTTATAGAGCATTGCAATATTCACGGCTCTTGGTATAACGAAATAGAAATAAAATAAAATTTTATTATAGTGGCCTACCCACAAGGAGAGTAACAATTATTATGGCAAAAAGCGTAAAAGGCACACAAACAGAAAAAAATCTTTTAAAGTCATTTGCGGGAGAGTCGCAGGCAAGAACGCGCTACACTTATTTTGCGGGTGTTGCTAAAAAAGAAGGGTACGAACAAATTTCGGCGTTTTTTCTTGAAACCGCCGACAATGAAAAAGAGCACGCCAAACGGTTTTTTAAATTCTTAGAAGGCGGCGAAGTTGAAATTACGGCAAGTTTTCCCGCAGGCGTTATAGGCACAACCGTTCAAAATTTAAAAGCGGCCGCACACGGTGAAAACGAAGAACATTCAGACCTTTACCCAAGCTTTGCAAAAGTAGCGCGCGAAGAAGGCTTTGAAGATATCGCGACAGCGTGGGACTTTATTGCTTCGGTAGAAAAACACCACGAAGAGCGTTACCTTAAGCTTTTAGCAAATATAGAAAACAATGAAGTATTTAAGAAAAGCGGCGATATTATGTGGAAATGCCGCAATTGCGGTTACGTTTATAAAAGCGCGGCGGCGGTAGAACTTTGCCCTGCTTGCTTGCATCCGCAAGCTTATCAAGAACTTTCGAGCGATAATTTTTAATTGTTAAAGGGGGCGATACCCTAGCTTGTTTTTTGCCTTTGCAATTCGCGCACACGGCAGGCAATCGCTTGAAAATTTTTAAGCGTTTTTCGAACTTGCGGGCAGTTTATAACAGCATAGAGGTTGCCCGCTTCAAACATGCGAAAAACGATAAACTTAAAAATTTTTCGCTCATAAGCTGCCTGAACGGTGCTTTAACCGCAAAGGCAAAAACATAAAATTCATTTGCTGTTTCGCGGATTATTGACGTTTACGGCAACGTCCGTGCTTGTGCAGTTTCGTTTGTTCAGAGGGATGCTAACTTCTTGTCATTTGTGCATTCCTCTGCCAAGCGTCTGCGTTTTTGATTACTTTTCGTCGCGACAAAAAGTAACACTGGGGATTGCGAAGGGGGCAGGTATCGCCCCTTTTAAGTTTATGAAAACATTTGATAATGACATCAGCATAGTACTTTGCGGAGCGGCGGGTTCAGGCATACAAACCGTTGAAAGTATGGTATCTGAAGCGCTTAAGTCTTTCGGGTATAATATTTTCGCAAGCAAAGAGTATATGTCGCGCGTACGCGGGGGAAGTAACTCTACCCAGCTTCGCATTACCTCAGTTGCGCCCGCATGTTACACAAAACGTATAGATATTGCTATCCCTTTTGACAATGATGCTTTAGAACACCTTGCCGCGCGTTTATCGGAAAGCACGCTGATACTTGCCGACAAAAAACTTATCACCACCCCGGGTTTTGAAATTTTTGACATAGCTCTTGGAGAAGCTGCACAAAAAATCGGCGACGCGCTTTTTACAAACGTCATCGCAACGGGTATAGTTTTAGGACTTTTCGGCGTGGATTTTAGTTTTTTCGAGGAATTGCTAAAAAAACGTTTTTCCTCTAAAGGGGAAGATATTTTAAATAAAAACATTTCCGCCGCGCGAAAAGGCTACGATATTTCAAAACAAATTCCCTGCAAAATTAACATACAAAAATCAGACGCAGTTAAATCGCAAATGCTACTTTCCGGCGCAGACGCTATAGGCATAGGCGCGCTTGCCGGCGGATGCGATTTCATAGCGTCTTACCCGATGACGCCAGGCTCAAGCGTTTTTACTTTTCTGGCACAAACTGCCAAAGATTTCAACATTGTTTCAGAACAAGCCGAAGATGAAATTTCAGCAATAAACATGGGGCTTGGCGCGGCTTATGCAGGCGCGCGGGCTATGGTATCCACCTCAGGTGGCGGCTTTGCTTTAATGTGCGAGGGCGTAAGTTTATCAGCTAT
>WQVR01000082.1 GCA_009785775.1 Candidatus Proendomicrobium guianensium | reverse complement strand
TCAATAAATTTTTGACGAATTGTTGGTTTGATTCTTAAAGTATATTGGTGAAATACATGCCTTGCGTTTTTAGGAATTACAGGCGTTTGTAAAAAGTTTAAATTTTTAAATGCTTCGTTATAGGCAGAGGCATTTGAAATTCTTTGATTTGTGCGTTTTTCAAGCTTGTCTATTTGCGCTATTCCTATTGCCGCCGCCAAATTTGTAAGGCGGTAGTTATAGCCTAAAATTTCATGTACGCTATGTGAAGAGCGGCCGTGGTTAACAACCATTTTTAAAGTTTCTAATATTTTGGCGTCATTTGTTAAAATCACTCCGCCTTCGCCCGTCATAGCGTTTTTTGTGGCATAAAAAGAAAAACTCGAGGCGTCGCCAAATGAACCCGCCCTTTTGCCTTTATACTCTGCGCCGTGGGCTTGCGCGCAGTCTTCAATAAGCTTAAATTTATATTTCTTTTTAAGTTTAAGTATTGCGTCCATATCACACATAAGCCCGTAAAGGTGTACTATTAAAACAGCTTTAATATTTTTTTCTTTTTTTAATATTTTTTCAAGGCTTTCGGGGCAAATATTATAAGTTTCAGGGTCGATATCTGCAAAAACTGGGCGGCACCCCGCATGTAAAATAGAGTTTGCCGAAGCTATAAACGAAAATGGCGTTGTTGCTACTTTATCGCCCGCTTTTATGCCGCAGGCAAGTAACGAAGCATGCAAAGAAACCGTACCGTTAGCACACGCCACACCAAACTTAGCGCCGGAATATTTTGCAAACTTTGCCTCAAACTCCGTAACGTACTTACCGCTTGCAATTATGCGGCTTTTTAAAACTTCGTTGATAAGTTTTTTTTCTTCACTTCCGATTACGGGGCTTGCCATGTGTATCATTTTTTAATTTCTCCGGCTTGCTTATCTTTTAAGCTGTTGCTTCCTTTGCATTCGGCTCATGTACTGTTTCACTTTTGTACACTTCGCCTTTACATGCGTTGCAAAAGCTTAAAGTATTTCGCAAGAAATTTGCTATATTCCAATTATTGTAACATTTAACTCTTTAGCGTTTTTTACAACTTCATCTTTATCTAAAATTAATGTGTTATCCGCTTCTATTGCCAAAACACGTATTTTATTTTCCGCCAAAATATTTACGGTATCTGTACCTATCACAGGCACGTCAAACCTGAAGTCTTGATTAGGTTTTGCAACTTTAACAACTACTGCATTCTCGCCTGCAAGGGAATATCCCCTTCTTATGCAGTCATTTGTACCCTCAACAGATTCTACAGCGGCAACAGATTTATCTTTAACCACAACCGTTTGCCCGATATCTAGCCCGGCAACGGCTTTTGCTATTTTATAGCCAAACTCTACATCCGCATTTTCTTGGGAGTTTAATTTTTTACCGCATATAAGCCCCTTGGGAGCTAGCAAGTGCTTTAAGTACAAGTGCGAGGGCATAAACTTTATACCTTCGCGGGCAAATTCTTCGGCTACTGCCGCAAGTATGGTGTCTGCCTTTTTGTTAATGAGGCTTGCCATAAGTTTTACGGCGCGCATATCCATACTTAAAGCGGCGGTATAAATTTTTGTATGTTTAACCAAGCCCACCATAACGGCGATATCCACATTATTACTTTTAAAAAAATCTATAATTTTTTGAAGTTTCCCTACATTAATTCGTTCGCACACATCACAAACACTTTCAAAGTCCAAAGAGGCTTCGTCTTTTAAGGCTACCCCGACAATTCTGTCGCCTGATTTTTTTATTTGCTCGGCAACTAAAAAAGGAAAGCGGCCTTTGCCTGCGATAATACCTATATTTTTCATGATACTTTCATTAAAATCCATTTTTATTACTTTTTTTGCAAAACATTTGGAGTTTTTGCGACGCCTGCGAAAGCGATGTGTGCAAGTGCACACGAGCAAGAAGCAAAGAAAGCAAAAATTTCAAAGGTGAAGCAAAAACTAGGGTCTGGCTATTCCTCTTTTAGAGGAAGATATAAAATTTAAAATTTCTTTCACCGCAGGGCTTGAAGCAACACTCATAAGTTTTGCGACAGAATCTTCAAGCGTAAGTTTAGAGGTAAACAAAATTTTGTAAGCGTCTTTAATTTCATTAATTTCGGCTAGGCTCATTTTACGGCGTTTCATGCCGAATATATTAAGCCCTACAAGCCTTGCTCTGTCGCCTTGGGCTTGGGCATAAGGGATAATATCCATACTAACCATAGCGCCCGCGCCCAGCATAGAGTACGCGCCGATTCTTGCGTACTGGTGAATGCCTACCATTCCGCCTATGATACTTCCTTCGCCCACTTCAGAATGCCCTGCCGTTGCTACGCCGTTTGCAAAAATAACATTGTCGCCTATTGTACAGTCGTGGGCAACATGGCTTGTCGCCATAAACATACAGTTTGAGCCTATTACGGTTTTGCCCGTGGCGGCCGTACCCCTGTTAAGAGTTACAAATTCTCTTACCACGGTATTTTTGCCTACAATAATTTTGGTGTCTTCACCGGCATATTTTAAATCTTGCGGCGGCGCTCCTATGGAGGCATGTGAAGATATACGGCAGTTTTCGCCTATTTCAGCGCATTCTATTACAGAATGAGAACCCACACTGACGCCTGATTTAATAACAGTGTTTTTGCCTATTACGGCATAAGGACCTATCGAAACATTTTCTTCTATTTGAGCGCTTGAGTCTATTATTGCAGTTTGATGTATCATTGATTTTCCTTGTCTACTATAGCAAACATAAATTCTGCTTCGGTTACAAGCTTACCGTCTACATAGGCTTCGCCTCTCATTTTGCCGCGCCTGCCTGAATCTCTTAACACTTCAACTTTAAGTTCTAAAAAATCTCCGGGGCGAACGGGCGCGCGAAATTTTACCTTATCTATACCCATAAAATAAGCCAAGCACCCTTTAAGCTCGGGGCGCGATAAAAACATTACGCACGAAGTTTGCGCCATACCCTCTACAATTAACACGCCGGGCATTATAGGCGCGCCGGGAAAGTGCCCCTGAAAAAAGTTTTCGTTGCCGCTTACGCATTTATAGCCGGTGGCTATTTTAGGGTCGGCAAAAACGCGCACTTTGTCTACCATTAAAAAAGGATATCTGTGCGGTATAATATCTGTTACCTGATTAATATCTAAAAGTTTTCCTTCTTGCGGTATTTCTTGAGTGTCTGACATTAGTTTTCCTCCGTATTTTAATACTGCGGCTTAGCCGCTTTTATAAATTCTTTAACAAAGTTTATATTGTGGTTATGGCCGGGTTTGTCTGCAACAATTTTTACTTTTATGGGGCGCCCCGCCAAGTAAACGTCGCCTATTAAATCTAAAATTTTATGGCGCACAAATTCGTCTTGGAATCTTAACGGGTCTTTATTGTGAATGCCTGCGGCGGCAATTACCAAAGCATTATCCAAACTTCCGCCTTTTGCAAGCCCTGCGGCTTGTAAAGCTTCTATTTCGTAATCGAAGCAAAAAGTACGCCCGGGGGCAATTTCGTTTAAAAAGCTTTCTTTATTTACTTCAATGCTTAGTTGCTGGTGAGAAATATAAGGGTGGTCAAAACCTATGGTGCAGTCTATTTCAAAATTATCCGAAGGATACGCCGATATTGTGGTTTTACCCGAAGTGTATACAACAGGCTCGTCTAAAGTTAAATACATGCGCTGTGCGCCTAATTCTTTAACTCCCGCCTCAAGCATAGCGCGGGCAAAACCGTTTGCACTGCCGTCTAAAATTGGCGGCTCGTTATTGTCAATTTCCACTTCCAAGTTATCTATACCTAAGGCAAACGCGCTTGCCATAATATGTTCTATGGTATGTACTTTTGCCTCACCCAGCGCTATTGTGCTTCCCCGCACGGCTTTACCTGTTGCGACATGGTTATAATCTGCGCTTATTACGGGACGATTTGGTAAATCTACGCGGACAAACTTTATGCCCGAACCAGCAACAGCCGGCTTAAAAACAACTTTGCTTTTGTTTCCCGTGTGCAGTCCTACGCCTTCTACAGCAACTTCTTTTTCAATCGTGGTCTCAAATGCCATTTTAAAATATTCCTATATGTTTAACGTTTTTTTCAATTTTTTTATGTCTGAATACATTTGCGGCAGTTTTCTTGCGACAGCATCTATTTTTAGTTGTTCCCTATGGTCAACGGCAGGGCTGCCTGATATTACCGCACCCGCAGGAACGTCTTTACTTACGCCGCCTTGCGAAACTACTATAGCGCCGTCGCCAATGTTTAAATGCCCGATAACGCCAACTTGCCCCGCAAGCGTAACATTATTGCCCACTTTTGTAGAGCCGGCTATGCCTACCTGAGATATTATGAAAGAATTTTCACCTATTTGCACATTATGCGCTATTTGCACTAAGTTATCTATTTTTGTACCTTTACCTATTTTGGTAATACCGAATGTTGCCCTGTCTATCGCAGTATTTGCGCCGATTTCAACTTCGTCACAAATTTCTATATGCCCTATTTGGGGTATTTTGGTAATTTTATCGCCGGCTTTAACAAAGCCAAAACCGTCGCCGCCTATGGAAACCCCGGGGTTAATAATTACCCTGTTACCAACAACAGTACGTTGCATTATTGAGACATTAGGATAAATAATGCAATTTGCGCCTATTTTACTGCCGGCGCCTATGTAAACATTCGGGAATATTTTTGTACCTTCTCCAACGGTTACATTTTCTTCTATCACGGCATTGGCGCCTATGTAAGTATCAGCGCCAATTTGGGCGCTGGATGCCACAACCGCGCGCGGGTGAATACCCAAAGGAATCGCGTTTAGAAGTTCTTTTTCTATTTTGGAAAGTATAGCGCCAAAAGCGCTTTGAGGATTTGAAACTAAAATTAAATTTTTACCGTTAAAATTCTGCGTGTCTACATTATCGGGAAAAAGCACAGCGCTTGCGTTTGTATTTTGTGCGGCAGACGCATATTTCAAGTTGCCCAAAAAAGATATTTCACCTTTGCAGGCTTCTGCAAGCCCGTTAACGCCGGTAATAATTTCATTTTCATCGCCTACAACTTTACCGCCGACCAGTGCGGCAATT
>WQVR01000081.1 GCA_009785775.1 Candidatus Proendomicrobium guianensium | reverse complement strand
TGCAATACGCTATCCACGCGGCGCACTAAGCGGCGCTGGCGCAAAAAACAAATATGAAATATTGCCTGTAGGCAAAGCAGATCTTTTAGCCCATAAGCCAAGTGTTTCTGATGTTTGCCTTGTGGGTATAGGCAGTACGGTGGAAGAGTGCTTGAAAGCTGCCGAAATTTTAGAGCAAAAAAATATTAAAGTTTGCGTTGTAAACGCGCGGTTTTTAAAACCGTTTGACGAGGCTTTAATAAAAGATATATCCCATAAAGTTAAAAAATTTGTAACGGTTGAAGAAAACGCTTTAATCGGCGGCATGGGCGAAACCGTGCAGAGTATTTTATGCAATACAGATGCCAGCGTTAAATGTTTAGGCATTGAAGATAAATTTATAGACCATGGCAAACAGCAAGTATTAAGGCAAATGTGCGGGCTTACTGCTGAAGGTATTGCCCAAGCTGCGTTAACATTGCTTTAGATTGCTTTGTCTTTTGAGTTTATGCTTCCTTATGCGTCGGCTCATGTGCCGTTACACTTACGCACACTTCGCCGTCACGAGCGTCGCCTAAACTCAAAATACTTTGCAATTACGCAAGTAACAGTAAATATGTTAAGGTTTGCCCACTTCAAAATATGAAAGTTAAGAGAAGATTAGATATACTGATGTTTGAAAAAGGGCTTGCCGAAAGCCGCGCTAAAGCGCAAGCGCTAATAATGGCGGGAAATGTACTTGTAAACGATAAACCCGCATTAAAAGCGGGCGAGGCATATTCCGAAGACGCGATAATTGCTTTAAAAGAAACAAACCCTTATGTTTCGCGCGGCGGCTTAAAGCTTGAGCATGCATTACGTGATTTACAAATAGACGTTACGGGTTTTGTTTGCTTGGATATAGGCGCTTCAACTGGCGGCTTTACAGATTGTTTGCTTCAAAAAGGTGCGGTAAAAGTTTATGCCGTGGATGTTGGCACAAACCAACTGCACTTTAAACTAAAGGCAGACAGCCGTGTTGTAAGTTTAGAAAACGTAAATTTTAGATATTTTGACACGGACTCAATTAAAGAAAAAATAGATTTTATAGTAATAGATGTTTCGTTTATTTCGCTGGATAAAATATTGCCTAAAGCCGCAGAGATTTCAGGGCGTATATTGGCTATGGTCAAGCCGCAGTTTGAATTGCAGCCCGAAGAAACAAAAAAAGGCGTTGTGCGGGAAGAGGCGCTTCGGCTTAAGGCGATAGATAAAATTAAATCTGTTGCGCAAAATTTGGGACTGGAAGTGAAAGGCGAAACGGGCTCTCAAATTAAAGGACCCAAAGGAAACGTAGAGCACTTTATTTTATTTGCCGGCTAAGCCGGAGTATTCCAAAACGGCAGAGGTTTAAAATGTCAGACTATAACTTTAAAAGTATTGAAAGCAAGTGGCAAAAATTCTGGGCAGATAATAAAACCTTTGAAAGCGAGGCTTGTGGTGAAAAAGAAAAATATTACTGCTTAGTAATGCTGCCTTATCCTTCGGGCAATTTACATATGGGGCATGTAAGAAATTATAGCATTGGTGATGTGCTTGCCCGTTTTTGGCGCGCCAAAGGCAAAAATGTTTTACACCCCATGGGTTGGGACGCTTTTGGTATGCCCGCAGAAAATGCGGCAATTCAGCATAAAATTCACCCCGGTGTCTGGACAAAACAAAACCTTGCCCGCATGAGAGAACAACTAAAAACTCTCGGCATATCTTATGACTGGTCGCGCGAATTCGCGACCTGCGACCCAGAGTATTATAAGTGGAACCAATGGTTTTTTATAAAAATGTATGAAATGGGGCTTGTAACGCGCAAAAGTTCAAACGTTAATTGGTGTAATTCTTGCGCTACCGTGCTTGCTAACGAGCAAGCTGACGGCGGCATTTGCTGGAGATGTAAAAATGAGGTGGTACAAAAAGAGTTAGAGCAGTGGTTTATAAAAATTACTGATTATGCCGACGAATTGTTAAGCGGGCACCAATCTCTTTCAGGCTGGCCTGAACAAGTGCTTGCCATGCAAAAAAATTGGATAGGCAAATCTTACGGCGCAGAGGTAGAATTTGCAATTGCGGCTGAGCCGCTTCAAGCGGATGGCAATGAAAAACTTACGGTGTTCACCACCCGTCCCGATACTCTTTTCGGCGTAAGTTTTATGGCAGTTTCACCCGAGCACGAAATAATACAAAAACTAAGGTATCAAATAAAAAATTATTCTGAAGTTGAAAAATATATTTCTAGCGCCGCCAAAAAAACGGCTCTTGAGCGTTCGGCAAGTAAAGATAAGTCCGGTATTATGCTTGAGGGAGTTTTCGTTATCAATCCCGTAAACGGGCAAAAAGTGCCTTTATTTACGGCAGACTATATTCTTAAAGGTTACGGTACGGGCGCTATTATGGCAGTACCCGCACATGATTCGCGCGATTGGGAATTTGCCAAAAAACATAACCTTGAAATTGTTGAAGTTATAAAAGGCGAAAATTTAGATGTGTCAAAAGAAGCGTATGAGGGCGAAGGCGTTATGGTAAACTCGGGCGAGTTTAACGGGCTGAACTCTAAAGACGCTTTGGCAAAAATGTCTGATTGGGTAGAGACAGAAGGCTTTGGCAAAAAAACCGTAAACTTTAAACTTAAAGACTGGCTTGTTTCCCGTCAGCGTTACTGGGGTACGCCCATACCTATGGTTTACTGTGATAAATGCGGTATAGTTCCTGTAAATTTAAAAGATTTGCCCGTAGTGCTTCCGCAAGACGTTGAATTTACCGGAAGCGGCGAGTCTCCGCTTAAAACTTCAAAAAGTTTTGTTGATACTGAGTGCCCTAAATGTGGCGCTCCTTCACGACGTGAAACAGACACCATGGACACTTTTGTAGATTCGTCTTGGTATTTCGCGCGCTATACAGACCCGCACAATAATGAACTTCCGTTAGATTCTCAAAAGCTTAATTATTGGATGCCGGTAGACCAATACATCGGCGGCATAGAGCATGCCTGTATGCACTTAATATATTCGCGCTTTTGGCATAAAGTTATGCGCGATTTAAAAATGACAAAATACGACGAACCTTTTACAAACCTTCTTACCCAGGGCATGGTAACTCTTGGGGGATACGCCATGAGTAAAAGTCGCGGCAATACCGTAAGCCCCGACGAAATAGTTGAAAAATACGGCGCTGATACCGCCCGCCTTTTTATACTTTTTGCCGCACCGCCCCAAAAACAGTTAGACTGGTCTACCGAAGGGCTTGAAGGGAGTTTTAGATTTATTAACAGAGTATGGCGTTTGTTTGATATAATAAATGCTGAACCAAAAGATACTAAGGCGCAGGCAGACGAAACAAAAGCTCTTTTAAGAATTACTCATCAAACAATAAAAAAAGTTTCGCGTGATATAGCAGAGGAAAAGCAGTTAAACACCGCAATATCTTCAATTATGGAACTTGTTAACGCGCTGTATGCTTACAAACTTCACGGTGCAGACGGCGGCGTCTCAAAACAGGCATACAAAACAGCTTTACAGTTGCTTGCGCCTTTTGCGCCGCACTTGTGCGAAGAACTTTGGCAAAGGCTTGGCGGGCAGGGCAATATAAGTACAGCTGGTTGGCCGGTTTACGATGAGGCATTAATTAAAACTGACTCTGTAGGAATTCCCGTGCAGATAAACGGCAAACTTAAGGGTAAAATACTTGTTTCAGACGCTGATACTGATGAAACTGTAAAGAATATTATGGAATCAGACGAAAAACTTAAAGCCGCGCTTTCTGGCAAACAAATAGTAAAGTTTATATATGTTAAAAGTAAGATAGTAAACGTAGTTGTAAAATAATTTTTACTTTGTATTTTGGTTTTATGCTTCCTTGCGCATCAGCTTATGTAGCGTTTCACTTGTCTACACCGCGCTGTGCGTGCGTTGCCTAAACCCAAAATACTTCGTAAAAATGATTTTTAAAATAGACATTTTATGAAAGGAGTTTGTAATAATGAAAAAAGTTTTAATTTTTTGTATGGCGTCGTTTTTTGTTTTGGCTGGTTGCGCTTCAATGCACAATCCGGCACCGCAGTTATTACCTGAACATGTAAGAAAAATTTATATAAGGCCGTTTGTAAACAATACAAATCAATTCGGCATAGAAACTAGGCTTACAAATGCCGTAATAGAAGAGTTTTTGCGCGACGGCAGGCTTAGCGTTGTTAACTCTCCCGAAGAAGCCCACAGTATGCTTGTAGGTGAAATAAGGCGTTACGTTTTGCAGCCCCTTACTTATGACGCTAACATGGTTGCGCGCCAATTTAAGCTTTGGGTGATAGTAAGCGTTTCACTTGTAGATACTTTAGACGATATTACCCTTTGGCGCGAACCGGGTATGGAGGGCATACAAATTTACGCAGATTTATCGGCAGACCCTTTCGGCATAACCGAAGAACAAGCCCGCGAAAGAGTTTGGGATCAACTTTCCCGCAGGATAGTAAGGCGTACCGTGCGGGGTTTTGGTTCGGAAACTTCTGTTTCAAGAAGAAGGCTTCAGGGAATGGAGTAAACGGTAAGAATTATTAATGGCGTTTATAAAATTTTCTGATTTTCAAAAACATATCAAAAGTAAAAAAATTGCCCCCGTATATTTTTTTGCGGGGGAAGAAAATTTTTTTTTAGATAAGGGTTTATCCGAGGTTGAACGCCTTGTAGGCGCTGACAGCTTAAATAAAGAAATTTTTTACGCCGCAGAAACTTCCGCAACAGATATTTTAAACGCCGCTCAAACCATACCCTTTTTAAGTGAAAGGCGCGTTATAATAATAAAAGCGCTTGAAAAAATAAGAGCGCCCGAAGCCGAAACATTAATAAACTTAATAGGAAACCCGCCTGAAAGCGCCTGCCTTATATTTTTGTACAGCGGAAAATTTAAAAAAGAAACAGTTGAATACCGAAAAAAACTTTTAAACGCCGCCTCTAACTCCAAAGTAAGCATTGCCGTAGATTGCCGCAAACTTTATGAACGTGAGTTGTCAGATTTTATAAGGCAAGAATTTTCCGCGCGCGGCAAAAGCGTTTCTTTAAGCGCCGTTGAACAAATTATAGAATACTCCGGCGACGA
>WQVR01000080.1 GCA_009785775.1 Candidatus Proendomicrobium guianensium | reverse complement strand
CAAGTTCGAAAAACGCTTAAAAATTTTAAGCGAATGCCTGCCGTGTGCGCTAACTGCAAAGGCAAAAAACAATACAGGGAATGTAAAGGGGGGGCTTGAAGCCCTTCAAGGGCAGGTGTTAACCCTTAGAAAAACATGTACTATATAGTAGACGGTTACAATGTAATAAACTCTGACGATATGTTTGCCGCGCGTACGCTTGAAGGCCGCCGCGATAAACTTGTAGAATTTATAAAAGCTAATCGTCCGCACGGTAATGCCCGTAATAAAATCGCCGTGGTGTTTGATTATAACTGCCAATCTTCTGAAAGTTCGGGCGGTTATAGCAAAACAAACTCGGGTGAGGTTGAAATTATATATTCGCAAGGGCGTCTTAGCGCCGATGATGTTATAGCCGACATCGCAGAAAACCACCCGCGTCCTTATGAAATAACGGTAATTACTAACGATAAAGGCATACGCCGCCGTATTGCAACGCTTGGCGTAAAACTTGAAAATGTTGAAACTTTTTTGAGTCGTTCCTTGAAGGATAAAATCCCCGTTACGGTGCGTGCCGCAAAAAAAGAAACAACAAAGAAGTCAGATGATAAAAGCGGTTTTGACGAAAACGAAATAATGCGGGAACTTTCCGCAAAGTGGTTAAAAAAATAATGAAAAAAGCATTCTTGGTTTTACTTATAATATTAATTTTAGCGGCAGGTTTTGTTGCCGTGTGGTACACAAGGCTTTCGGGCGACACCGTGCCTATTCATGTTGCCCACGGGGCTTCCGCGCGGGCTGTTGCGCGCACGTTAAAAGAAAATAATATAATAATTTCGGAAAGGCTTTTTTTGGCGCTTGTAAGGCTTAAAGGCGCGGGTGGGCACATAATGCCCGGAAATTATTACTTCAGCCCGCAAATGTTACCTCTTGAAATAATAAGAACGCTTCAAGCAGGCCCCCGCAATTTTATGAGGGTTACGGTTCCTGAAGGTTTGCATATGCGCTATACAGCAGAAATTTTAGAGCGTAGCGGCGCGATAAATTCTGCGGCGGAGTTTATTGAAATTGCGCAAGCTGAAAGGTTGGAAGGTTTTTTAATGCCTGAAACTTACGTTTTAGCCCCCGGCACTACCGCCCGCAATATGATAAGAATTATGGTTGCCGAGTTTGACAGAAAAGTTACGCCCGAAATGCACGCGCGCGCTGAAGAAATAGGCATGACCATGCACGAGGTTGTAACATTAGCTTCCATAGTAGAGCGCGAAGCTGTTGTAAACCGCGAACGTCCGAAAGTTGCGTCTGTATTTTTAAACAGGCTTGCTATAGGTCAGCGGTTGGAATCTTGCGCGACGGTACAATTCGCCCTTGGCGAAACGCGCCCCAGACTTTTTTACAGGGATTTAAGAATAAACTCCCCCTACAACACCTATCTTCACGCGGGGCTTCCCCCGGGGCCTATAGCAAGTCCGGGGCTGGCTTCCATAAAAGCTGTTTTATGGCCTGCCGATACAAATTATTTTTTCTTTGTTTCGCGCGGCGACGGAACGCATTTATTCGGCAGAACTTTCGCCGATCACAGAAGAAACATAGCGCAAGTAAGAGGAAGATAAAAACTAAAGTTTTTTATTGATATGTGCAACAAAAAAGATAAATAGTTTGAAATTTAAAAGGAGGGTCGAATGACCCTGAAAGTTTATTTTGATAACGGCGCCACAACGCCGCTAAAGCCCGAAGTACTTGAAGCTATGACGCCGTATTTTTGCGAAGTTTACGGCAATCCCTCAAGCCTGCATAGCGCGGGCGCGGCGGCAGCCCGCGCGGTTCAATCTGCAAGGGAAACCGTGTCTAAATGCATTAATGCAGAACCTGCTGAAATAATTTTTACAGGCTCTGGCACAGAAGCGGACAATATAGCAATTAACGGCGTTTTAAGCGCGCTCGAGAAAATTCAAATCGCGCGCGGCGTCAACGGTAAGGGACACATAATAATCAGCGCAATAGAACATCACGGCGTGCTTTATATAGCAAAAAAACTTAAAGCGCAGGGATATGAAGTAAGCTATATAGGCGTAGATAAAACCGGCAAAGTAAACCCGCAGGAAGTTGTAAACGCGGTTAAAGACAATACCCTTATAATAAGCATAATGCACGCAAATAATGAGGTCGGTACAATTCAGCCGATAGCCGAAATAGCTGAAAAATTGAGTAAAGTTAATTCGGGGCGCGCACAGCGCGTGTACTTTCATTCCGACTGTGTGCAAAGCGCGGGAAAAATTGCGCTGGATGTGAAAGCTTTAGGCGTAGATTTAGTTTCAATAGCAAGCCACAAGTTTTACGGGCCCAAAGGCGTAGGGGTTTTATATGTAAAAAAAGGCGTTCCTGTGGCACCCATCCTTTTTGGCGGCGCGCAAGAACGCGGGCTTCGCCCGGGCACCGAAAACGTGGCGGGTATTGTCGGTTTTGCTAAAGCGTTCGAAATTGCGGTAGAAAATTTAGATAAAAACGCCGAATATGTTAGTAAGCTTTGCGCTAGCCTTTGCAATGGCATATTAAGTACTGTACCGGAAACTGTAGTTAACGGAAGTTTGGAAAAGTCTGTTAGCGGTATAGTAAATATCGGCTTTAAATGTATCGAGGGCGAAGCGATACTGCTTAAACTAAGTCAAGCCGGCGTAGCGGTTTCAACAGGTTCAGCTTGTGCTACCGACTCTGTAGAGCCGTCACATGTGCTTAGCGCAATGGGTGTTGATACATTAGCCGCCGCAGGGGCGGTAAGATTTTCACTCGGTTGTCAAAATACCAAAGAAGAAGTAGATTATGTTTTAAGCATTTTGCCTAAAATAGTTGAAGATTTACGCAAAATGTCACCGCTGTGGAAGTCCTAGCGGACAGCAATGTCCTGTCGCCAGCCGGTTGACAAGTTTTAACGTTTCTTATATAATTAGCACTTGCTGCAACAGAGTGCTGATAATAAAAATTTTGCATTAACAAAAATATAGGAGGAAGTAAGCATGAAAATCAAACCATTGGGCGATAAGGTTTTAGTAAAACCCCTTGAAGCCAAAGAAGTAAAAAAAGGCGGCATTATAATACCCGACACCGCTAAAGAAAAACCGCAAGAAGGCGAAGTAATAGCTGTTGGCAAAGGTAAAGTTGCCGATGACGGCAAAGTAATAGCCTTAGACGTAAAAGCGGGCGACAAAGTTTTGTTTGGCAAATATGCCGGTACGGAAATTAAAATAGAAGACGCCGCCTACCTAATAATGACCCAAGAAGACATTTTGGGCATAATAGAGTAAGGTTGTCTGCAGCATACAAATAAAAAATAATTAAGATGTAAAACGCGGAGGAGTAAATTAAAATGGCAAAACAGTTAAAATACACAGATGACGCTAGAAAAGCAATGAAAGACGGCGTAGATAAACTTGCAAACGCTGTTAAAGTAACGCTTGGTCCTAAAGGCCGCTATGTTGTGCTAGATAAAAAATTCGGCAGCCCTACGGTAACAAATGACGGCGTTACCATAGCCAAAGAAATAGAACTTGAAGATCCGTTTGAAAATATGGGCGCGCAACTTGTAAAAGAAGTTGCCTCTAAAACAAACGATATCGCCGGCGACGGCACAACAACAGCTACGGTTTTAGCGCAAGCTATAATTAATGAAGGGCTTAGAAATATCACAGCAGGCGCCAACGCCAACCACATAAAAAAAGGCATAGACAAAGCAGTAGTTACTGTAATAGAAGAAATTAAAAAACTTGCCAAACCCGTAAAAACTAAAGAAGAAATAGCGCAAATCGCGTCTATATCTGCTTCTGACAAAGAAATCGGCAACCTTATAGCAGACGCTATGGACAAAGTAGGCAAAGACGGCGTTATTACCGTTGAAGAAGGCAAATCAGCCGAGACAACGTTAGATGTTGTTGAAGGTATGCAATTTGACAGAGGTTACAGTTCGCCTTATTTTGTAACCGACGGCGAAAGAATGGAAGCAGTGCTTGAAGACCCTTACCTTATAATTACCGACAAAAAAATATCAAGCATGCAGGAAATTTTGCCATTGCTTGAAAAAGTTGTGCAAACAGGAAAATGCTTTTTAATAATTGCCGAGGATGTAGACGGCGAAGCGCTTGCAACTTTGGTTGTAAACAAAATACGCGGCACATTAAAAGTTGCCGCTGTTAAAGCCCCCGGCTTTGGCGACAGACGTAAAGAAATGCTCCAAGATATTGCTATTCTTACAGGCGGTACCGTAATAAGCGAAGAAGTAGGCTTAAAATTAGACGCGGCAACAATAGACATGCTTGGCCAAGCCAAACGCATTGTTTTAGATAAAGAAAACACAACAATAGTTTCAGGTTCGGGCGATAAAAAAGAAATTGAAACCCGCATTGCGCAAATACGCAGACAAATTGAAGAAACCAAGTCAGACTATGACAAAGAAAAACTTCAAGAACGTCTTGCCAAACTTGTCGGCGGCGTAGCTGTAATTAATGTTGGCGCGGCGACCGAAACCGAAATGAAAACAAAAAAATTCAAAGTTGAAGACGCCATGAACGCTACCCGCGCAGGCGTTGAAGAAGGTATAGTTCCAGGCGGCGGCGTTGCATTGCTTAAAGCCCAAGCGGCATTGTCCAAAGTTAAATCTGACGACGCAGACGAACAAACAGGCCTTGGCATAGTTACGCGTGCGCTTGAAGCCCCTATCCGCATGATAGTAGAAAACGCAGGGCTTGAAAGCTCTATAATAGTAGACAAAGTAAAAAGCGCTAAAGAAGTTACAGCAGGTTATGACGCTGAAACTAACGAATACGTAGACATGATAAAAGCCGGCATAGTAGACCCCGCAAAAGTTGCCCGTACGGCATTACAAAATGCGGCGTCTATAGCAGGGCTTGTGTTAACTACGGAAGCCTTAGTAACAGACTTGCCTGAAAAAGACAAACCCGCAATGCCTCCTATGGGCGGCGGTATGCCCCCAATGGGGTACTAAGGCTAGCGCCTTGGCATAATAACGTGTGTTGCAACTGTGCAAAGTTTTAAAAAAGTTGTAGCCCACGGGTAAATATTTCTCAAAAACCAGCTCCCGCCTGCGGCAAATTTACCGCAGGCGGGAGCTGGTTTTAAAATAAAATTTATGAAT
>WQVR01000079.1 GCA_009785775.1 Candidatus Proendomicrobium guianensium | reverse complement strand
TGGATAAATTTTTAAACTTGTTTAAAAATTTAGAAGGGCTCGACTGGGATTTATTTGTTACTTTAACACATGAAAATCCTGAAATAACAAATAAAATAAAATAATTTAAAGAAACCGCCGAAGTTTACTTGTGTGAAAATCGCGGTTATGATATAGGTCCTTTTTTTTACGCTTTAAACAAGGTAAATCTTGACAGTTACAAATACATAATAAAACTGCATACAAAAAATACAAGCTCAAGAATATGCGGCAATATAAACGGCTACCCTTTAAATGATAAACAATTTTCAGACATTTTAATAAATGCTTTAATCGGAACGCCTTTGCAAGTAAACCGTAACATACAAATTTTAGAGAAAAATAAAAAAACAGGAATGCTCGGAAGCCGTATTTGCCTTACGGGCGAAAAATTTTATTATAACAGGTACTTAGATAAAACAAATGAAGTATTGTCATTTTTGAATTTAAAAACCGTCAAAAAGGTTGAGTGTGTTGCGGGAACAATGTTTATGGCAAGGGCAGATTGTTTTAAGGTTTTTCAAAATAAAATAGATATATCTTGTTTTGAAAAAACAGACGCAAACATAAAAGACGGCACGCTTGCTCACGTTTATGAAAGAGTTTTCGGCGCTGTAGTGCAAAGCCAAAGTTATAAATTAAAGGGCGTAGGGCATACTAAAATAAAGTATTTTTTAAAAAAATTGCACAGATTATTTTACAGAAAAAAAATTTCAAGGGAGGGCAATATTACGGTGCAGGTACTGTTTTTTCCTGTATATAGAAAAAGCCTGTTATCTAAAGATGAAAAATTAATGTTAAAGTCAGGACTTTTTGACACGCACTGGTATGCCGATAAATACTTAAAAGACAAAAGAAGGCGGTGTGTGCCTGTGCGCCATTATTTAAGGGTGGGCAAAAAGAAAGGTTTTTATCCGAATAAAAGTTTTAACGTTCCTGTTGTTTAAAGCAAACCAACCGCAAAAAATCTTTTTAATTTCCAATTAATTTAAAAATATGTTTTAATATATCCTTTAGTGCCCGCATTAGGCGGTTAAAGGAACAAACTATGAATTTAAAAAATAAAATTAAAAAAGCCGTACATTCTTTTATGCCGCCGGAAGCTTGGGCGCGTATGAAGCGCGTTTGGAAAAGTTATGTTATGCCGCAGTGGAAGTTGTTGGCTGTGGCAATATTTTTTATGATACTTTTCGGGCTTGCCGAAGCCTACTCTGTTATGCTGTTAAGGCCTGTTTACGACGAAGTGTTTATAGAACAAAACAGAGAGATACTTTATCAGATAGCTATTAAAATTATAGCTATATTTGCCATAAAAGGTTTTGCTTTTTACTTTCAAGCCGTTACCATGGCGAAACTCGGCGTAAATTTTGTGCGCAAAATGCAGGGCGACCTTTACGATAAAATTGTAGTTCAAGACCTAGATTTTTTTCATAAAAAAAATTCCGGCGAAATTTTAGTATATTTTTTAGGGGATTTGGGCACTATAAGAGACTCTGTCCTTAACGGCTTTACCGCGCTTATTAAAGATACTTTCTCGGTAATTTTTTTAGTCGGGGTAATGTTTTGGGCAAGCTTTGAAATGGCTATAGTAATGTTTGTGGTTTTTCCAATAGCGTTTTACCCTATAGCTTACTTTGGCAAAAAGGTAAAAAAGATTTTTGCTAAACAACAGGTATCTTTCGGGCAATTGTTTAGCGTGCTGTCACAGTCGTTTCAGGGCATAAAAATTGTTAAATCTTATAATATGGAAAACGCGGAATCCGTAAAAGTCCGCAAAAACGCAGACGACATAGCAAATATTCAACTTAAAATGGCAAGAAATAATAATGTTTTAAGCCCGTTAATGGAGTTTTTTGGCGGTATAGGGGCGGCAGCAACAATAGCTTACGGCGGTATGCGCATAATGCAGGGACAGCTCACAACGGGGCAATTCATGGTGTTTATGGTTGCGATTGTTGCGGCGTATAAGCCTATGAAATCGCTTGCTTCGCTTAACTTGCGCGTTCAAGCCGGCATTGCCGCGCTAGACAGGGTTTTTAGCATTATGGACCAAGTTCCCCAAATTCGCGACTGTCAAAACGCAAAAGAACTTGAAGTTACTTCCGGCGAAATAAAGCTTAAAAACGTTGAATTCAACTATGTGCCTGACGTTACCGTGCTTGACGGCATTAGCATGGAAGTGAAAAAAGGCGAAAAAGTTGCCATAGTTGGCGCTGCGGGTTCGGGCAAGTCTACGGTTATAAATTTACTGCTTCGTTTTTATGAAGCGCAAAAAGGGTTAATAGAAATAGACGGGCAAGATGTTAAAACTGTCACAATGAAGTCGCTTCGCGATAAAATAGCTTTGGTTTCGCAAGACGTTGTGCTTTTTGACGACACCGTAAAAAATAATATTTTAATGGGCAGCCCTGACGCTACAGACGAAGACGCCATAGAAGCCTCCAAACACGCCGCCGCCCATGGCTTTATAACAAAACTTGAACACGGCTATGATACTTTAGTGGGCGAGCGCGGCAGTAAACTTTCCGGCGGGCAAAAACAAATGATTTCCATAGCCCGCGCAATGCTTAAAAACGCGCCTATACTTTTGTTAGACGAAGCCACAAGTTCGCTTGATTCTAAGTCTGAACGTATGGTGCAGGAAGGCTTAGAAAAGCTAATGCACGGGCGTACTTCAATTGTTATAGCACACAGGCTTTCAACCATAATAAATGCCGATAAAATATATGTTTTTGAAGGCGGCCATATTGTTGAAGGCGGTAGTCATAAAGAACTTCTTGCCAAAAACGGGTACTACTCAAACCTGTACAAACTTCAGTTTATGCAAGACTAATTGCTTATCTTTTGAGTTTATGCTTCCTTGTACTCGTGCTTATGTGCCGTTTCACTTATGCACACTGCGCCCAAGCCGGCGTCGCCCAAACCCAAAATATTTTGCAATGTAAAATCCCTTAAAATTTAAATCAATTTTTACTGCGCCGGCTCAGCCGGTTTGTATTGATACAAAAGGCTGATTTTTTGTATAATTTACAGATATGAATACCAAGATAACACAAGCAGTAAGTAAAATAATACAAAATGTAATAAAAAACGGCGATAAAGCGCTTTCAGACTATACCAAAAAGTTTGACGGTGTTGCGCTTTTGCCCCAAAACTTTAAAGTGCCGCTTAAAACTATAAAAGAAAGCGCCTTGAAAATAGATAAAAGCCTTAAAGCTTCAATAGATTTTGCTTATAAAAACGTAAAAAAATTTCACGATAACGAATACAAAAACATAAAAAAATCGTGGAACGTTGAAAATGGCGACATAATAACAGGTCAAAAATATAATGCTATAGAATCCATTGGCATTTACGTTCCGGGCGGGCGGTTTAGCTACCCGTCTAGCGTTATAATGTCTGCTGTGCCGGCAAAATGTGCAGGCGTAAAGCGTATTGTTATGGTTACGCCCCCTGCAAAAATGACGGACGCAGTTTTGTACGCCGCAAAAATTTGCGGTATAACTGAAATCTACACTGTCGGCGGGGCTCAAGCTATTGCGGCTTTGGCTTACGGCACTAAAACAATAAAGGGCGTAAACATGATAGTCGGCCCGGGCAATGCTTATGTTAACGAAGCCAAAAGACTGGTATTTGGGAAAGTTGGTATAGATTCTCTTGCGGGTCCGTCTGAAGTTGCGATTATTGCAGATTCAGGGGCAGACGCAGAATTTATAGTAGCTGACATTTTAGCTCAAGCTGAACATGACCCTATGGCTTTAGCATACTTGTTTACTGATTCTAAACAAAAATTTGATGAAGTTAAGAAAAAATTGCCAAAGGAAATAAAAAGTCAGGTAAAAATTGAGTATTGTTCACAAAACCAAGCAGTTGAATTTGTAAACGATATTGCCCCCGAGCATTTAGAGTTATTGGTTAAAAACCCCTCGGTGTTAGCCGCTAAAATTCATAATGCGGGCGCTGTATTTATGGGCTATAACACGCCAACCGCGCTTGGTGATTATACCGCAGGTCCAAGCCATGTGCTTCCGACAGAAGCAAATGCGAAATTTTCGTCAGGGTTGTCGGTAATGACATTTTTAAAACGCATAAGCTACACGCAGGTAAAAAATTCAAAAAATAAAATATACGCGCACACCCAAACATTTGCAAATGCCGAAGGCTTAGAGCATCATGCGCGCTCTGCAATTATAAGAGGTAAAAAATGAAAGTAAATTTAACACAAAGAGATATTGAACTTATAATACACCTTGTAAACGAGTATGCCTTAAGTAACTCTGAAAGCGAAGCAAAACTAAGCTACTCTATGGACGAACTTTTGCTTTTAGATAAACTTGAAGTAGCGCTTCGCGATATAGAGTACAAACAATACGGCTTTAGCCAAACAGCAAAGCCAAGCAGGTATAACTAAATGAAACGTACAGCGTCTTTGAAACGCCAAACATCTGAAACAAATGTTAATCTTGCATTAAACTTAGATAAACATTCGCCTGTAAAAATAGATACTACAATACCGTTTATGGACCATATGCTTAACCTTTTTGCCGCGCACGCCGGCATAAGTTTAACAATAAAAGCTTCGGGCGATACATATATAGACGACCACCACCTTGTAGAAGATATAGGCATTACCTTAGGCAAGGCGATAAAAACTGCGCTTAGCGCGCGCAAAGGCATTGTGCGTTACGGGCACTTTTTGCTTCCAATGGACGAGGCGTTGGCTTATGTAGCGCTAGATTTATCTAACAGGTTTTACTTAAGCTATGAAGTAAATATAAAGTTTCAGAAAACAGGTTTTGATTACGACCTTCTGCACGAGTTTTTTTACGCGTTAGCTGCTAACGCGGGCATAACGCTTCACATAAAAATGCTTAAAGGCAGAAATAACCATCACATAGCCGAAAGTATTTTTAAGGGTTTCGGGCGCGCTTTCGGGGCGGCTATAAGCAAAACAAAAAGTAAGTCTGTTCCGTCTACAAAAGGGGTTTTGTAAATGATAGTTATACCCGCAATAGACATCAGGCGTGGTAATGCCGTAATGCTTGAACAAGGCAAAATTGAAGGCGAAACCATATATTCTGACCCCATGACCGCGCTGCGGGCTTGGTACACGGCCGGCGCTGAACGCCTGCA
>WQVR01000078.1 GCA_009785775.1 Candidatus Proendomicrobium guianensium | reverse complement strand
CTTAAAGAAGGCGATACTTACAAATACTTCATAGATTCAACACATTCGGGCTACAAGGCAGAAAAAGCAGACCCTTATGCTTTTCATGCCGAAACTTCCCCCAAAACAGCTTCTAAAGTTTGGGGTTTAGATTACAAATGGAACGACGGCGACTGGATGAGAGAACGCCACAAAAAAAACGCGCGCTCAGCCCCCATGAGCATATATGAAGTACATTTGGGAAGTTGGCGAAGGAAGCAGGAAGAAGGGAACAGATTTTTAAGTTATCGTGAACTTGCAGAGCAACTACCTGCTTATTGCATTGAAACAGGTTTTACCCATGTTGAACTTTTGCCTGTAATGGAACATCCTTTTTATGCTTCGTGGGGGTATCAAACAACCGGATACTTCGCGCCCACAAGCCGCTACGGCACCCCGCAGGATTTTATGTTTTTGGTAGATAAATTGCACCAAGCCGGTATAGGCGTAATAATAGACTGGGTTCCCTCGCATTTTCCTACAGATTTGCATGGGCTTGCTTTTTTTGACGGTACGCATTTGTACGAACACGCCGACTACCGCCAAGGCTTCCACCCCGACTGGAAAAGCGCCATATTTAATTACGGCAGAAACGAGGTAAAAAACTTTTTAATTTCATCGGCGCTATTTTGGCTGGACAAATACCATATAGACGGTATCAGGGTAGACGCCGTTGCCAGTATGCTTTATCTGGACTATTCCCGCAAAGACGGCGAATGGCTTGCCAATCAATTCGGCGGGAAAGAAAATATAGAGGCTATAGAATTTTTAAAACGCTTTAATCACGTTGTTTACGAAAACTACGGCGACACAATAACAATTGCCGAAGAAAGTACAAGTTGGCCTATGGTAAGCCACCCCACATATTTAGGCGGGCTTGGTTTTGGCGCTAAGTGGAATATGGGCTGGATGAACGATACTTTAAGTTACTTTAAAACAGACCCGTTATACAGAAAAGGCGTTCACAATAAATTAACGTTTAGTTTTTTATATGCTTTTAACGAAAATTTTCTTTTACCGTTTTCTCATGATGAAGTTACCCAAGGCAAAGGCTCGCTCATAGGTAAAATGCCGGGTGATGAGTGGCAGCGTTTTGCAAATTTAAGGTTGCTATTAGGTTATATGTATGCTCACCCCGGCAAAAAATTACTTTTTATGGGAAATGAATTTGCTCAGGTGCGCGAATGGAACCATGATGAAAGTTTAGAATGGCATGTGCTTTGTTTCTGGCAGCATTTGGGAATGTTAGAGTGGGTTAAAAATTTAAACGAAATTTATAAGCGCGAAAACGCCTTGTTTGAAAATGACCACAGTTGGGAAGGTTTTGAGTGGGTAGAATGTAATGACGCACAAGACAGTGTTTTAATATTTTTGCGCAAATCTCCTACTACAAGCGAGCAGATACTTTGTGTGTTCAACTTTACGCCCGTGCCGCGTCACAACTACAGAGTCGGTGTGGGGCTTAGGGGCAACTGGGCGGAACTTTTAAATTCAGACGCGCAAAAATATTTCGGTTCAAATATTGGTAATTTCGGACAAAAACATACAGATGATATTTCAGTGCACGGCCGTCCTTACAGTTTAGATATTTCCTTGCCGCCTTTAAGCGCGGTATACTTCAAATATAAGGGTTAAATAATATGAATTTATATCTGCTTGCCGTGGTAGTTTTTTTGGTCGGTACTTTTACAGTCGAACTTATAGCCGATTATTTAAACATAAAAAATATCAGCCAAAAACTGCCTGAAGAGTTTGAAGGCGTTTATGACGCCCAAAAATACGCCAAATCGCAAAGATATCTTGTAGACAAAACAGTGTTTTCAACAAGGCAGTCTGCTTTTATGTTGGTTATAAGCCTTTTGTTTATATTTTTTGGCGGGTTTAATACGGTAGATTTATTTGCAAGGTCTTTTGGTTTTGGCACAATCGGCACAGGGCTTATATTTATGCTTTGCCTTTATGTTTTAATAAAAATAATAACATTGCCTTTCAGATACTACAATACTTTTGTGTTGGAGCAAAAATACGGTTTTAACAAAACAACGCTTAAAACTTTTATTTCCGATACTATAAAATCCTTTGTGCTTACCGTTATTCTTGGCGCGCCTATGATGGTTATGGTAATATGGTTTTTTATAAGGTTTGGAACTTTTGCGTGGCTTTGGGCTTTTGCGGCGGTTGCCGCGTTTCAGTTATTGTTAACATTTGTAGCGCCTGTGTTAATTATGCCGTTGTTTAATAAATATACGCCGCTTGAAGACGGAGAGCTTAAAACTTCCGTAGAAGCTTATGCCAAAAAAGAAAACTTTAAAATGAAAGGGCTTTTTAAAATGGACGGCTCTAAAAGGTCTTCTAAAAGCAATGCGTTCTTTACGGGCTTTGGGAAGTTTCGCCGCATAGTTTTGTTTGATACTTTAATAGAAAAACATACCACGCCCGAACTTACCGCCGTGCTAGCCCATGAAATGGGGCATTATAAAAAAGGGCATATTTTTAAATTTATTATGTTTTCACTCGCGCAAGGAGTTATAATATTTTTCTTGCTTTCGCTTTTTATAAATTCGCGCGGACTGTTTGAGGCGTTTAACATGCAATATATGTCTGTGTATGCAGGGCTTGTGTTGTTTGGATTTTTATATTCGCCCGTTTCGTTTGTGCTTGGCATTATAGGAAATTATTTTTCACGCAAGTACGAATACGAGGCCGACGCTTATGTCGTAAAAACGTATCAAGACGCCGGACATTTAATAGATGCCTTAAAAAAACTCTCGGCAGACAATCTAAGCAATTTAACCCCGCATAAATTTAAAGTGTTTACGGAGTATACTCACCCGCCTGTATTAAAAAGAATAAATGCGATAAAAAGCCAAATGAGTCTAAAGTAAAAGGGAGATCTAATACCTTGGATAAATTATTAAAAGACTTGCTGGAAGCCCCAGGTGTAAGCGGCTATGAAGAAAATATTGCGGCTGTAATCAGCGCAGAGTTGGAAAAATATTGCGACAGTGTTGAAACTGACAGCTTTGGCAATGTTATAGGGAAAATAGGCTGCGGCGGCAAAAAGATAATGCTTGCTACCCACATGGACGAAGTGGGCATGGTTGTTAAATATATTAACGATAAAGGCTACATTTACTTTGTTAAAGTTGGCGGTATTTCAGACGGAGTATTACTTGGGCAAAGGGTAAAAATACTAACTAAAAACGGCGCTGTTACGGGTATTATCGGCACAAAGCCCCCGCATTTAATGAACGATGCCGAAAGGGCAAAAAATGTGCCCCACACAGATATGTTTATTGATATAGGGCTTGCCAGCCGCGACGAAGTTTTAAAAACCGTTGAAATTGGCGATCAAATAATTTTTGAAGAAAACGCAGGTGTTTTAAACGGCGATTTTTATTTCGGCAAGGCTGTAGATAACCGTTTGGGTTGTTGGGTGCTTATAAAAACGGCAGAGCAGTTAAGCAGTCTTAAATTAAAAGATACCGAGATTTACCTTGTAGCAACAGCGCAGGAAGAAGTGGGGCTTAAAGGGGGAAAAACGTCTTCCTTTAAAATAGACCCTGACTTTGCCTTGATTATAGACACAACCGTTGCAGGCGATGTGCCGGGAATAGATGAAAAAACCGCTTGCCTTAAGTTAGGAAAAGGCGTTGCCGTTACAATGTTGGAAGCCTCAGGCCGTGGGGCAATAGTTCCAAGTAAGGTAAGGAAACTTATTTTAGAAGCCGCCCGTGAAAACTCTATTGAACATCAAATAGATATTATAGACGGCGGAATGACAGACGGCGCGATAATTTATACGTCGCGCTCAGGAGTTCCAACGGGAATACTCAGTATACCCACAAGGTATTTACACGCGCCAAGCGGCGTGTTTAATATTAAAGACGCTTGTAGTGCCGCCGAACTTTCCGTTAAGGTAGTACAAAAAGTTAGTTCGGGTACCATAATTTAATGAAATTTGTGTATTGCATTTTGGGTGTTTCTGTGTTATAATCATAGCACGAGTTAAGGGGGTACCCTGTGCGTAAAAAAAAGAAAAAAAATAATAAGAAGGGCTTTACCATAACTGAGTTGGCCGTGGTTTTGGTAATAGTAGCTATTTTGGCCTTAGTGGCTGTTCCTATTTACAGAAGATATGTAAGGGAAGCAGTTGCAAATGAAGGAAGGGCGTTAGTCGGAGAAATTGCTGCCGCACAAGAAATTTACTTTGCCAGATACGGGCGCTTTTTCCATGGTACGGCCGGGATGAGTTTTTCGGACTTGTTTGGCGTTGACGCAAGAAGAAACAGATATTTTAGGTTCTTCTATGTTTCAGCAACCGATACCGGCTTTACTGTTGTTACAGACGCGGAAGGTATAACGTTAAACTTAACGGGTACAATAACCGCGCCGCCTGTAGTAACTGAAACATGGCAGTAATGTTTAAAGAAATACAAGAAAGCCCGCACTTGTAAGTGCGGGCTTTCTTTTTTGTTTTTCTTGGGCTTTTGAGTTTTTACGCCCTTGCACTCCGTTTTGCGTAATGCTTAAAGGATAGGGCGCTCACCAGTTCGTGCCCGCCGCCAATCTTGCGCTCCTTATTTGTCGCGCGGCTGTTGTTGCGTCGCTGTCGCAAGCGTCGTAAAAATATAAAATTTGTTAGAATGTAGAAACTATGAAAATAGAAATACCGGACAATTATAAAAGCGTAGTAGAAAAAATACGCATGTCTGCCGTAAAAGCCGGCTATAATGCTTATGCTGCTGGCGGTTTTGTGCGCGATATAGTTTTAGGGCGCCCCCCCAAAGACCTAGACATTATGGCAGAGCGCTTGCAAAGTTCAGATTCCCAAAAGCTGTGCGATTTAAAAGAAAGCGCGCAAGACGGCATTAACCTTGCAAAAATTTTAAGCAAAGACTATAACTTATCAGAGCCCGTTGTTTTTGAGCGTTTCGGCACCGCCAAACTTATCATAGACGCTCATGAGGTAGAATTTGTAATGCCCAGAAGCGAATATTACAATGAAAATTCGCGGAATCCCGAAACGGAAGCAGGCACGCTTTTGCAAGACGCGCTTCGCCGCGATTTTACCGTTAACGCGCTTTTTTTAAGGCTTAACGATATGGAAGTTTTAGACTTAACGGGCATGGGCTTTAGCGATATTT
>WQVR01000077.1 GCA_009785775.1 Candidatus Proendomicrobium guianensium | reverse complement strand
CCAAACATTTCTTTAGGAGGCTCGTTTAAGGCAATGTAGTTTCCGTATGACTTTGACATTTTTTTTACGCCGTCTGTTCCCTCAAGCAGCGGCATGGTAAGCACTATTTGAGGTTCTTGGTTAAAATCACGCTGCATTTGGCGCCCAAGCAAAAGGTTAAATTTTTGGTCTGTACCGCCAAGTTCTACGTCTGCTTTAAGTTCTACCGAATCATAAGCCTGCAACAAGGGATATAAAAATTCTACTATACTTATGGGTTTTTCCTGAGTGTAGCGAGTGTGAAAATCATCTCGCTCTAACATTTGTGAAACCGTACAACGCGAAGTAAGGTTTAACAACCCCGTTATGCCAAGTTTTTCTAGCCACTTGCTATTAAAAACCACTTCCGTTTTGGAAACATCTAATATTTTAAACACTTGCTCTTTATAGGTTTTAATATTTTCGGCAATTTCAGCGGGAGTCATTACGGGGCGTGTAGAATTTCTGCCGGAAGGGTCGCCGATAAGCGCGGTAAAGTCCCCTATCAAAAAAATAATTTGATGTCCCAAATCTTGAAACACTTTAAGCTTGTTTAGTATAACGCTGTGACCTAAGTGAATGTCGGGGGCGGTAGGGTCTACCCCAAGCTTAATGCGAAGCTTTTTTTTGCTTTCGAGTTTTTTTACAAGTTCGGCTTCCGATATTATTTCGGCGCCGCCGCGTTTAATAAGTTCTAAATCTTTTTCCATTTTTAAAAACCTTTATTTATATAGACAAATTTTTAAGCATTTTGTGTACTATAGGGCTATACTTTTTTTCTTTACCTATAGACTTTTTTATAGGTATTGAAGTAATGTTGCCGTTTTGCAGGCACACTAACGCGTTTGCTTTGCCCTCGTGAAATAACTGTACCGCCTTATAACCGAATTTGCTTGCTAAAATTCTTGTGCGCGCCGTAGGCCTGCCGCCGCGCTGAATGTAGCCAAGCGTGCTTACGCGCACGTCAAGCCCCGTATTTTTGGAAATTTTTTCGGCAAAATCTGTACTTGAACCGCACCCTTCGGCAAAAGCTATAATTTCAGAAGTTTTGCCTTTAGCTTTAGCGCCTTTTAACTCAGCGCAAAGTTTGGCGATATCTATTTTTACTTCGGGCACCACTATAAACTCTACGCCCGAAGCAAGCCCTACATCCAAGGTTAAAAAGCCGTGCTCGCGCCCCATTACTTCAACCACAAAAACTCTCTCGTGGCTGGTGGCTGTATCGCGTATTCTGTCTATGGCTTCAACAGCGGTATTAAGTGCCGTGTCGTAACCGATAGTTTCATCCGTGCCGAAAATATCATTGTCTATAGAAGCGGGAATATTTATAACTTTAATTCCCCTTTTGCTTAAAGCATTTCCCGCCGCAAGCGAACCGTCGCCGCCTATTACTATAAGCCCTTCCACGCCCAGTTGTTTAATTATTTTTACTGCGCGGTTCATACCGGTTTGCGTTTTCATTTCAGGGCAGCGGCCTGTGTGCAGCATTGTGCCGCCCATATTTATAATGCCCGAAACAGACCTTAAATTTAAGGTGGAGTATTCGTCGTTTATCAACCCTTTAAAACCGCGCCTAAAGCCGATTATTTCATAACCCAAATATATGCCGTATCTTACAACCGCCCTTATGGCGGCATTCATTCCGGGGGCGTCACCGCCAGAAGTTATAACACCTATACGTTTAGCCATATCTAAAGCCTCCAAAAAAACTGTCTGCAAACCTAATCTTTAAGATTTTACCTTTTTGACACAAATCTATCAAGGCACCGTATTGAAAATCAGGATGTTTTATTATATAATCAGCGTATCATGAAATTAAAAATATTAACTTTAAACCTTGTTATTGCCGTAATGCTTGCGGCATTATTTTATGGTTTCTTTTACTATGTTTCCAGAGAAAAAACAAACAGTCTTATAGCGCTTACCATGCAAAATGCAAGGCTTTCAGCAAGGGCTTTAGTGCCGTCTGTTGAGTACGCGCTTGCAAACCCGCAAGACGAAACAACAATGCGCGCAACGCTTAATTCAATATTAAGAATAGACAGTGTGTCGGAAAGTTTTATATTAGACTCGGCAGGGCTTGTAGTAGCGCATTCTGACTATAACCAAGTTGGAGACCATATGGGCGGCAGTATTTTCCAAGCAGCCTTAAGCCCCCAAAACCCGATTCTTGAACAATCTTATGGCGCCACACATATACTTTACTCTAAACAAATAACAAGCCGGTTTACTTTGTTTATGCTTATATCTACTCAGCGCGACATAAGCCGCGCCAAGGTTTGGCACATGAAGTATGCAGGCGTTTTGGGCGTGTCGTGGTTTGTTGTTATGCTTGTTACCTTTATTTTATCAAGAAAGCTTTTTGACGAAGACGAAGAAGAAGGATACAAAAACCCTGATGAAGCTTCGCAGGAAGAAGATTTGCAACCAACCGACGATACTGCTACAAGCGATTTTGTATAGCAGTAACATCCTTTAAAAATTTAAATACCGTAAATTATTGCACAAGCCTATAAGGGTGCTCTACATCCCTATAGGCTTGTGCATTTATATTATTGTGTACTTGGCTTAAAACTGCTCTTGGGTAAAATATAATGCCCGGTTTGTTTCGTATATAGTTATAACTTCTAAAATATTGGCTAGCAAACTAAGGGTTGCGTCGTCTAAATCTTGCTCGCTTTGCAGAGCTTCGTAAGTTGTAAGGCGACCGCGGGTAAGCATGCTTTGTGATTCCCTGTGCCTTCGCGTTTGAACGTTCACAATTTCATGTAAAAGTTTAAGCCTTTCTCTGGCAAAGCGCCAGTTATCAGAAAGGGCAAGCCAATCATTTTGTTCAGAAGTTACTAGCGCACTAACTGTTGCCAGTGCCGCTGTTTCGGCAAGGTCAAATCCGCGCCTAACCGTTCTGCGTGTTGAAAAATCCAGAGGTAAACTGTAACGCGCGCCAACTACAAAAGACGGCCTGTCGGCATTCCACACATGATTTCTGGCGGTACTTGCGTTTGCGGCTATACCGGTTAACGCGTAAGAACCTAAAACTATAAGTTCATGCCCTATCCCTCTTCGCACTTCACGCGCGGCATACATTGTGCTTTGAGCAACAGCCTGCGCGCTTAAAACATCAGCGCGAACGCCTTGCCTTGAAAGCGTTTGTTCATAGGTCAAATATCTTCTGCCGGCGTCTGTTAAAGCTTCCACTCTATAGATTACATTATTGCCCGCAATGTTTAAAAAATTATTAAACTGTCTTGCCGACGCAACATATTGTTCCCGTGCGAGTATCAAATTATAATGTCTTTGCTGGTAAGCGGCTTGTGATTGCAAGTAGTCTGTAAGGTTTATAAGGTCTAAGCTGTGACGGCGGCGATTCCAGTTTAAAATTGTTCTGTTTCTTTCAATAGAGTTTTGACGAAACTCTACAAGAGCCCTGGCATAAGACAAATTCCAATAAGCCATAGTCGCGCTTAAAACCATCTGCTGGCGTTGGTACAAAAGAGTATAAAGTTGTGCGCGTGCCTGCGCTTCCGCGCGCAAAACACCCGCCTGCGCCGCCCCCCCGCCGAAGTTTCTAAATATAGATTGCTCTACGCTTATAAAGGGGTACATATCTACGCGGCTTTCTGCTTGCGTGCCAAGGGCTGCAGCGCTAAACCTGTTTCTTATATGCGAGCGATTATAACCCACGGCAACAATTGTACCCGTGCTAAGTTCTTGGGCAATACTTAAATTGTAGCTTGGCCCGCGCGAGCGGGATATATTGGGAACCCTGTGGCTTTCATCTTGAAAATAACTAAAACCCGCCTCAAAAACCGGACTGTAGATTCTTCTTGCCTGACGCATTTGGGCTTGCACGGCTTCTATACTTTTATCCAGCGCCCTGATATCTTTATTTTGCGCAACTACCATTTCAACATAGCGTTCTACGCTTAACTGCGCGCCGTAACTTAACATAAAATGTGACGCCGCAATAATACAAAAAAATATTAAAAATGTTTTTTTCATTAAAAAATCTCCGTTTTAGCTAAAAACAAACATCGAGGGTTATTATATCATTTTTTTACTTTCGGGCTTATTTTATCTATAAACAATTTAAATTTATCTTTTGCATTTTGGGCATTCGACCACTTTTCAATATCTTTTAAATCAACTTTCTTTTTTTGGTCTTTATAAATAAGCAATGCTTGTTCAAAACTTTGCGGATCTTGCCAAAAATAAAACCCTGCAAGCCTGTCCTTTAAACAATCTGTCGGCGTTAGAAGGTTTAGCTTTCCGAATTTTGTTTTTATTGTTTCTTTACGGGTTATGTGTTCTTGCCCAACCATTACAGGCGGCGGAACAAAATCTACAACAAAATCACTGTTTTCGTTAACAAACAGCCTGCCTTTTCTTTTGTACCCTATTTTCAACAAAACGGGTTCTATTTCTTTTAACGTTGTATCACAAACCAAGTCAAAATCATTGGAAAGATATTTGTTATCCGTATAAATTGATACGCAAGCACCGCCCACAAGCACAACTTCTATTTTATTTTCCTGCAAAAAACCGCAAACAAAGCTCGCGGTATCAAGCAAGTTCATATTTTTGAAATTTATTTTCATAGCGGTTTACCCGCAAGCCTTGGGCGTTGCCTTTTCATATAGTGCTTTTTAATGTCTTGTTCAGGCAAAAAATCAAAAGTTTTTCGCAGTAATGTTTTCAACTCATTTAACAACGGATATCTTGGGTTAAATTCGTAAAGCCGCACTTTTCCAAATAGTCTGCTTACTAAAACCCCGCTGCTTTCCATTTTAGCAAGCTGTTTTTGAACAGAGTACACGGGAATATTAAAAGTTTTAGATAGACCTGTGGCATAAACCTGCCCGTACCTTTCGGCAGATAATAATATTTTTTCTAATGTTTTGTTACCTAATAAATTTTCTAACATTTAATTTACCCATCAATATTATTTACCAATAATATTAGTAATATAACAAATATTATTGGTAAAGGCAAGATGTATAAACAAAGCCCCTTGTTTGCACAAGGGGCTTTGGTAGTTTAACCAAACTATATATTATTTATTCCAAATATCGCTGTCCTCAACAAATTCAGCTTCAACGCCTACAATATCTTTCCAAAATGAATTTATGCCTTTTGCTATTGGCTTAAAATCTTT
>WQVR01000076.1 GCA_009785775.1 Candidatus Proendomicrobium guianensium | reverse complement strand
TCAATTGGCGTTATAATATCGCCTATGCCTTCGGCAAGGGCTGTGTAACAGGCAGGCATTTGCAAACCGCCTTTTAAAAAAAATGCTATATCGGCGCCAAGCGGGGAGGTAAGTTTGCGTAAAGTTTCAAAATCAGCGTTAATATTCCAAAGTTTGTTAAGGGCGTTTATTGTTGTAGCGGCGTCTGAAGACCCGCCCCCAAGCCCTGCGCCCATGGGTATGTTTTTTTTAAGTAATATGTTTACGCCCTCTTTAATATTGAAAGCGTTTTTCATGGCAAGGGCGGCTTTGTAGACAAGGTTTGTTTCGTCTGTCTGCAAACTGGCGTCAGAGCATTTAAGCTTTATATCTGTACCTGAAAGTTCGAAAGTAAGTTCGTCAAAAAGATTTATAGCGTGAAAAACGGATTTTAAATTATGGTATCCGTCGGGGCGTTTGTTTATTATTTCTAAAAACAAATTTACTTTAGCGTTTGCTTTTACGGTAAAACTCATCTTGGCGCGCCTGTAGGGTTAATATTGCGAAGCCTTGCCCTTATGCGCACTCTTTGTGCGGGCATTTCGATTGTAAGTTCTTGCGGGATATAAGAGTTGTTAAAATTTTGATGACGGTTAAAAGTAATTCTTAAATTGTCGCCTTTTGAAAGCGAAACCATATGCCCTGTATTTAAGTTTAATACAAGTACCGAGTTGCCGTCTGCGGATGTAAATGTCGCGCGGTTTCCGCGTATAACCGGCTCATTTAAAGCAAAGCGTACAAAAAAACCGCTTGCTATAATTTCAGGCACATGGCTTATAACTTCTGAAAGCCCTTCGGGCAACATATGTTCGAGCGCTTGAGGGTGGAAAGTTAAATTTCTGTTTTGAAGTACGGCATAATTTTGCCCGCCCATTAAACGCGGGGGAAAGTCCAGACGCAGGTAGTTGTTTCTTTCGTAGGTTAAATTAATGAAAGTGTTAATGTTAGAACCGCGGTAGCGCACCTCTAGCCTGTAGGAAGACCTGAATGATTGAAGCCTTCTAAAATTTGCTTCGGCACGCGCAAGCGTCATTACGGCATGAATTTGCGGGTCTAAATTTCTTTGGGCGGCGCGCATTTTGCGGCGTGCGCTAGACGAGCCTAAGTCGCTTGCTATGGCGTAACTTAACCATGCTTTAGCCACGTTTTCAAGTTCTACGTTAACATCGCCCAGATGTTCGTAAATTACGGGGTCTGCCATGATAGAGGCGGCTCTGAGAATATAATGTTGGGCTTCTACAAACCTTTGCTGGCGGTAAAATATCCAACCCAGAGAATCTAAAAAAGCGGGGTTTAATGGTTCTATCGCAAGCGCGCGCCTTAAAAGAACTTCTGCTTCTTCTAAGTTTTCGTTACGCTCTGCCCAGCGGTAGCCCAAATAGTTTAGGGCGCGGGTGTGGTTAGGGTCTTTTTCTATAACCTGTTTAAGTTTGTATTCTGCGGCTTCAAAGTTGTTTAACCTGTCGCGCACGGTGGCAAGGTGAAACAGGGCGTCTATATTAGAGGGGTTTTTGTAGACAACTTCTTCCAAAAAAGCTTGGGCTTGTCTGAAATTTCCTTTATCTATATACAAAAGTCCAAGCAGGTAGCGGGTATCAACGCTTTCGGGGTCTTTTTCAAGCGCACGCAAAAACATTCTTTCTGCTTGAGAGAAGTTTTGTAACTTGGCATGGTAAAACCCAAGCCTTATCAAAGATGAAGGCGTGGGGTCTCTACGCACTATATGCTCAAACTCACGTATTGCTTTGTTTATTTCGCCCGTTTTTTCGTAAAGTGCGGCAAGCCAAAAACGCACTAAAATGTTGTCGGGGTTGGCATTTCTTGCCCTTATGAAAATTTCTTCCGCCCTTCTTGTATTGCCAAGTTCAACGTGAGCCCTGCCCAAATACAGCATAACATTTACATTGCCCGGAAAAAGCTCTAAATAGCGTTCGTATTGCGCGGCGGCAAGTGTGAAATTTCCGACATTTTGATAAATACGCGCTTTGGCAAGATAGGCTTGGCGGGCATTGGGGTTAATTTCTATAACCCTGCTAAAAGATGCAAGAGCCTCATAGTTAAGCCCCAAGCGTTCTTGTGCAAGCGCTAGTTGAAAATACCCTTGCGCATTGTTAGGGCTTAAGTTAAGAAATCTTTCCCAATAATTTACGGCAAGTTCAAACCGTCTGCCTGAATAATAATAAGCTGCAAGGTAAACAGTTGCTACTTCGTTGTGGGGGTCAAGCTGTAAAACGCGTTCAAAAGCTTCTTTGGCAAGCGTCATCTGGCCGCTTATAAGGTAGAACGTGCCTAAAAAACTGTTAGTTCGCACGGTGTAGGGGTCTAACTCTTTTATGCGCTGGGCAGTGGCAAGCGCTTTGGGGAGATTTCCTGTTTGAAAATAAATGTATGTTAATTCTTTTAAAACGCCAAGGGCAGAGGGGTCCATGCGTATGGTTTGTTCGTACTGGGCTATGGCTTTTGAAATATTGCCTGACCTAAGCGCGATAAGTCCCCTTAGGTAACTTCTGTAGGCGGCAAAGTTTGAAGCGTAAGCGCTTGTGCTTAAAGTTAAAATAATTAAAGCCGAAATTAAAAATTTTATTTTGTTCATCGTGGTGAGGCTCCTAATTTTTTATGCAAAATTAACGCATCTTCTGTGATGTAATATTTTTTGCGTGTCGCTATTTGTTTAAAACCATTGCTTAAATATAAACCCAAAGCTTCAATGCTGCTGGGGCGTACTTCTAAAAAAACGCTACAAGAATTATTTTTAAGGCTGTCGTCTTCAACATATTGCAACATTCGTTTTGCTATGCCTTGGCGCCTAAAGGGATTAGCCACGGCAATGTTTAAAATGTTGGTTTCATTTTCAAGCACCCAGTACAAAACGTAGCCGGCAAGCTTGCCGCCTTCAAGCGCCCAAACCATAAAGCGCGCGGCGGGGTTTTTAAGTTCGGCCTCAAACATTGCTTTTGTCCACGGGCTTATAAAAGAGCTTTTTTCTATTTCAAGTATATCATCTAGGTTAAACCCCGTTGCGTGGTTGCAGGGGCTAAGCCCCTGCAAGTTTAATATTTGAATGTTTTGCGGCATAAATTATAGCCTCTTCCATTGCGGTGGAATTTGCAATGTTTTTGCCGGCAATGTCAAAAGCTGTACCGTGCCCCGGCGAAGTGCGCAAAAAAGGCAAACCCGCGGTAACATTAATTATTTTTTCAGGCACTATACATTTAAGGGGTATCATTGTTTGGTCGTGATACATTGTAACTATAAGCGAGGCCGCTAAACTGCCGTCTTTTATTTTTTGCCACGCTGAATCTGCCGGCAGGGGGCCTGATACTTTTACGTTTAAAAGCTTATTTAATTTTTTTACGGCACTTGTTATTATGCGCTCTTCGGCGCCTAATAACCCGTTATCTCCGGCGTGGGGGTTAAGCGCGCATATAACAACGCTTGCTTTGCTTTTGGGTGCAGATTTTTTTATAAAGTTGTAAGCGGTAAGCGTGGTATTGATAATTTTTTGTTCGCTTATATAATTTGGCACTTGCGCTATAGGCAAATGCCTGCTTACCATTACCGAGTTAATTTTTTCACATACCATAAGCATTTCGGGGTTAAGTTTTTTTAAATGGGGGCTAGCCAAGTGCGCTAAAAGTTCGGTGTGTCCGATAAAATTTTTGCTACCCAAGTTTTGGCTTTTAAGCGCAAGGGCTAAACTTTCTTTTGAAAGTGGTGCCGTAACAAGCGCTTTTACCGCGCCGTTTAAACAAGCTTGTGTTGCGGCTTTAATTGCATTATAGGCTATAATGCCTGACGTTTTTGAAGGTTTGGCAAGCGGTACTATGCCCGAGGGGCTTGGCACCACACAAACCTTTGCATACTTACTTACAACGCGGGCAAAGTTTTGGTGACAAAAAATTAAAGGGCTGCACGCCCTTTGCACACGTAAAGAACGTACAGCCCTTAAAATTATTTCAGGCCCTATGCCTGATGCGTCCCCTACCGTAACGGCAATAACAGGAAGTGATTTCCCACGGGGTAGGGGCGCCATTAAATTTTTACCAAACTCTGTTAATTGTAATGGTTGCTCTGTCGCGCAGAGAGCTTATAAGCGCTTCATAACTTCTTCTTAAATTTAACTGAAAAAGCATTTCGGCAAGGTCATTTTGAATTTCTTCAAATGTAAATTCTTTTGCCGCTGTTTTGCCTTCAACACGCAAAAAGTAAAAACCGTCCGGAAGCTGTATGGGTGTTCTTGTATGCTCGCCAAGCCTTAAAGCGAAAGCGGCAGCTTCAAGCGTAGGGTTAAGATCTCCGCGTACTATTGTGCCTAAATCTCCGCCGCGGGGACGGGTTATTTGGTCTTCAGAGTGTTGGCGGGCAACTTCGGCAAAAGTAAGGTCGCCTTCCAAGGCTCTTTGTATTGTACTTACACGCGCTTGTGCGGCGTCTCTTTCGGCGCGATTATTTCTGGTTCCGTCAAACCTTACAAAAATTTTCCTAAGGCGTATTTGTTCGGCTTGAGCGCGCCTTAAAAACTCGGCGGCTTGCCCGATAGCTGCGTCTTCTGCGGGGCTAAGTCCGGTTAAACCGCCGCGCATTTTGGTTCTTATCTGGTTAAAAAATTCTCTGGTTTGGGCTTCGGTTGGCGGGTTGGTACGCGCACGCACTTCCCTTTCTACAAGCCTTACTACCATGGTTTGGTTTTCAAACTCTCTTTCAACCTGAGCTACCGTCATTCCTTCGCGCCTAAGTTCTTCTCTGAAATCTGCGTCAGACGGAAAACGCTGGCGCAGGCTGTTTACGGCTTCGTCTATTTCACGGCGCGGAATTCTGATTCTTTGGCGGCGCGCTTCCTGACGAAGAAGAATTTCGTCTATTTGTTGGTTTAAAATGCTGTTTCTTAATTCGTTAATATATTCGTCAAACTCAGGTGTAGCTTGTTGTTCAGCGGGGACATTCGCGCGGATTTGATCTAAAAGCGGCAAGAGCCTTCTGTTAAAATCTGCCACAAATATAGGTTCTCTGTTAACTACTGCAAGGGTTGCGTTATCGTCTGCAAAAGCTGGTGCGCCAGAGGCTAAAAAAACGCAGATGATTAATGAAGATAAAATTTTTTTTAACATATCTTTACTCTCCCGGGCAAAAGCCCGTTTTTTTATTTGTGATGTTTAGTAAGACAAGACGGCATATGTT
>WQVR01000075.1 GCA_009785775.1 Candidatus Proendomicrobium guianensium | reverse complement strand
TATAAAGTCTATTATATTGCCTTGCGCGTCACGAAGCGGTATTTGCGCGCCTTGGGGCGTACCCACGCCTATGGTGTATATTCTTAAATTTCTTTCTATTGCCATTTCTATAGCGGCGTCCATGCCGGAATCATGGTCTTCCCCGTCGCTTATAAGAATCATTATTCTTGAATTGTCCCTTGCAGAGGGCAATATAGATTCAGCGGCAATTTCTATAGGCCTGCTTATACGGGTGCCGCCAATAGGCATCATTCCCGCTTGTATATTATTTAAAAAAAGGCGCGCCGCGCCCGAATCAAACGTCATAGGCACCTTCCACATTGCCGTTCCTTCAAAAATTATTACGCCGACTCTTTCATTTCTAAACGCAGACAACACATTTCTCATTATTTCTTTAGACGCCCCTATGCGGTTTGGGTAAACGTCTTCGGCAAGCATACCTCTGGAAACGTCAAGAGCTATTATAACATCAGCGGCGGTTTGGGTAAACATTACGGTTCTTGTGCCGTATTGCGGGCGCGCCAAGGCTATTATGATGAAAGCTACGGCAATTATTATGTAAAGGTTTTTCTTTTTGTAAGCGTTTAAATTAACATTAGATAAAATGTTCATGTTTTTAATGCTTACAAAAAGCGCTAAATCTTTTTTCCTTTTGTAAAAAGCATAGCGCAAAAGCAGCCAAAGCAAAGGCACCAGAATAAGCATAATTAATAGATATTGGTTTGCAAACATTTAAAACCTCTGTTTAAGGCAAGCGCCTTAAAAAAGTATTACTCAACAGTATTTCAAGCAACAGCAAAATAAAAGCCGCCCATAAAAAAATGCCGTAGCGCTCGTTAAATTCTGAAAAAATTATATCTCTTACATCAGTGCGTTCCATTGCGTCTATTTGCCTCATTGCCCTTTCAAAACCACGCTGGTCTAAAACCCTGAAAAATTCTCCGCCGGTGATATCAGCAATTTCAATAAGAGTTTCTTCGTCAATGCCTGCGTCTTCCACATGCACTAAAGTTCTTCTGCCGTCTTCGCCTATAATTTCAAACAGGGGATCTCCGTGTTTGCCTACGCCTATGGTATAAATTTTTATACCTTCAGAAGCGGCAATATGGGCGGCGGTAATCGGGTCTACCTCTCCCATATTATTTTCACCGTCTGTAATTAAAATTATCAGCCTGCTTCTTGCGGGGCTGTCTATAAGGCGGTTTACCGACGTTAATATGGCAGAACCCAAGGCGGTGCCGTCTATTCGCGTCATACCGTCTTCAACGGTGGCAAGCATATTAAGCACGGTGTTTCTATCGCTTGTAACAGGCACCAAAGTAAAAGCTTCGGCAGAGTAAACAACAACGCCTATCCTGTCGAACCTTCTTGCGCGGGTAAAATTTATGGCAAACCTTCTTGCCAAATCCATACGTGTTAACGGCGCAAAATCAAGCGCGCGCATAGTGCCTGAAGTATCTATTGTAAGTATAATGTCTATGCCTTGATTGTGCACGTCTTCAGTGATTTGACCTGTCTGCGGGCGGGCAACAGCTATAATAATAAGAACAAGTACAATATATCTTAAATATTTAAGGTACTGGGAAAGCTTAATTTTTAGAGATTTCCCGTCTTTAGCAACCGCGCCGCCGGGAAAATTAATAACGGCTTTAGCGGCACCCTTGCGGTAAAATTCCAACATATAGAAAACGCCTGCAAGCACAAGTATTAAAAATAAAAATGCGGGGCTTTCAAATCTCATAATTTTTCCACCAAAGCTTTAACTGTGTTAAAAGCATTTTTTGCCGCTTGGGCGTCTGGTATAGTACCTGCATATTTTACATCTTCAGACACTGTTATAAAATCTACAACACTTTGCTTTACCTGTGCAGTATTGCCCTCTGTGTTTAAGTTAGCGTCTATAATTTTTTCTACTTCTTTGTATAAAATATCCCCGCCAAGCAATATAGTGCCGGTTTTATATTTTGCGTCTATATAGTTTCTTAAAATTTCGCTAAGCCTAAAGTAATAAGTACTATAATTAATGTTTCTAGCCCCTGAGTCTATAGCCCTAAACAATGCGTGTGCGTCGTCATCGCCTACAGTTTCTAAAAGTAACATATTAATAGCTTTGCGGGCGTCTTCCTGAGGATTAGCGGGCTTTGGTTTAAAAATATAACGTTTATATAAAAACTTTGAAAACGGCCAAACCACAAAAAACATAAACAAGGCGGTAAAAAGCGTAAGCAACATTACTATCCATGTAGGAGTAGCAAGAGTTTGCATGGGCTTGGCGCCTCTGATACCTTCAAAATTTTCATCGTTTAAAATTAAACTTTCAACATAAACGCTTATTTGCGAATTTGCAAAAAAGCTGGATATATTTCCGGCAGAATCTGAATAAAAAATTTGAAATGCAGGAAGCAACAAGCTTTCAGACGTTACAAATGTGGTAAGCAAGTATTCTATAACAAAAGTATTAGGGCTTTGCGATACTTGCGCGGCGCTTGCGTTTACTATACGCCAAAGTCCGGCGTGAACATCAGTTCTTGGCGTAATTATAAAGTTACCATCGGCAAGTACAGCCCTTATAGTTAAGGTAAGGCGTTCGCCTATTGTTATAGACGTTTTATCAACAGAAAATTCAAGTGCAGGCGCGACAGCCCACACGGCATTATAAAAAACACCAATAAACATAAACGCAAGCAATATGTTTTTAAAGCGTTTCATTTACCCTAAACCTCTTCTTTTCTGACGCTCTTTAAAAAACCTTATCAGAGGGTTAATATAGGACTCGTGCGTGTTTAAGTTTATAACATCTACCTTTGCATTGGTGAACACTCTTTTTGTGTAAGCCTCAAAAGCTTCCCTTTGGCTTTTTACCCCGCCTTTAGCAGCGGAAGAGGAAGAATCTATCATAAAATTTTTACCTGTTTCGGGGTCGCGTAAATCCATAATGCCAATGTCCGGCAAGTTTTTTTCCCTATTGTCTGAAATATTAATGCATACAAGATCGTGGTGTTTGGCGGTAATTATTAAGTCTTTCTCATAAGAATCGTCTTGAAAATCTGAAATTAAAAAAACTAAAGCTTTTTTGCGCCAAATTTCGTTTATGGCTTTAAGGCCTGTTGATATTGAAGTTTTTACGCCTTCGGCTTTAAAGCTTAGAATTTCGCTTACTATGCGCAAAATATTATTTTTACCCTTACGCGGAGTTATCACTTTTTCCACTTCATCGGTAAAAGCAAGCATTCCGGCGCGGTCATTATTTTTTATCGCCGCAAAAGCTATTACAGAGGCAATTTCTGCGGAAAGTTCAGATTTCAATATGTCCACGCTGCCAAAATGTTGCGAAGCTGATAAGTCTATAAGAAACAGCACCGTGAGTTCGCGCTCTTCAGTGAAAAGCTTTACATAAGGTTTGCCTTGCCTTGCAGTAACGTTCCAGTCGATTGTGCGGATATCGTCACCCGGCATGTATTCGCGCAAATCCGCAAATTGCATACCTTTGCCTTTAAACACACTTTCGTATTGTCCGCCAAAAGTTTCGTTAACAAGTTTATTGCAACGAATTTCTATCGCGCGTATTTTCTTCTGGCGTTCTGCAATTTCTTGCCTTAACTCTGACATTTAGGGCACCATGATATTTGAAAAAAGTTTTTGGATAATATCGTCTGATGTTATATTTTCAGCCTCTGCCTCGTAGCTTACAAGTATTCTGTGCCTTAAAACGTCGGGCGCTACGCTTTTTACGTCTTCAGGCGTTACAAAACCCCTGCCTTGCAGGAATGCATATGCGCGGGCGGCTTTGGTAAGGTTAATTGTAGCGCGCGGAGAGCACCCTACGCTTATTAATGGTTTTAAGTCTGCAAGTTTATAATCTTCAGGCGTGCGGGTGGCATATACTAAGTCTACAATATAAGCGCGTACTTTTTCGTCTACAAAAATTTCATTTACCAGATTTTTGGCATTGCGTATTTCGTCTAACTGCACTGCACCCTTTGCTTCCGGCACATGGCTTTTTGTCATACGGTCTAAAATTATTTTTTCGTCTGCTTTTGAAGGGTAGCCCACTTTAAGCTTAAGCATAAACCTGTCTACTTGGGCTTCAGGCAACGGATAGGTACCTTCCTGCTCTATGGGGTTTTGGGTAGCAAGCACCAAAAAAGGATCCGGCAGTTTATAGGTTGTATCGCCTATAGTAACTTGACGTTCTTGCATGGCCTCAAGTAATGCGCTTTGAACTTTTGCCGGCGCGCGGTTAATTTCGTCTGCAAGTATAAGGTTTGCAAAAATGGGTCCCTTTCTTATTACAAACTCTGCCTGCTGGGGATTGTATATAAGCGTACCTATTATATCTGCGGGTAGTAAGTCGGGCGTAAACTGTATGCGCTTATAAGCGGCATTAGTTGCTATCGCCATGTTTTTTATAGCCATGGTTTTAGCTAGGCCGGGAAGACCCTCAAGCAAAATATTTCCGTCGGCAAGAAGTCCTATAACTAACCTTTCAAGCACATATTTCTGACCTACTAAAACCGTAGAAACATCGTCTAGCAACCTTTTAATAAAAACGCTTTCTTGGGCTATTTTTTCATTAAGCGCGCTAATGCCTGAAGACGGGGTTTGGGGCGGGGGCGCAGAAGTCCTTGTTGCTTCGTTTAAATCATACTCGTTCATTGTGCTGCCTCCAAAGTTTAAGTATTATTTTAGATGTAATTGTTCTAATAGAATAGTATTATTTTAACCGTCTAGTAAGTATATAATAAGCAGGCTTAATATGCAATGCTATTTTTTCTTTTATAAAAAGGTTTTGGCACAATTTTTGCTTTACGAAATGCCTCGCGCACAGAAATTTCAAATTCACCAAAATTAAAAGAAGCTTCCACCAAAGCAAGCCCTATGGCTTTTTTAAGCGTGGGGCTGAAAGTTCCGCTTGTAACATATCCTATTTTTCTATCACTTGAAAACACATCTGCGCCCGTACGGGCAATACCTTCCAAACATTCAAACGCTATAAGCTTTCTTTGCGGTTTATCTTTTATTTCTAATAAACTTTGCTTACCTATAAAATCATTATCCCAACAAATTATTCTGTCTAAGCCCGCTTCCAAAGGGTTTATAGTTTCTGACAATTCATGAGAATACAAAGGCATGGCGGCTTCAAGCCTTAAAGTATCACGCGCGCCCAAGCCGCAAGGCGCAACTCCCAAAGCAAGCAGACTTTCCCAAAGCACGTTTGCGTATTGTTTTGGCACAAAAATTTC
>WQVR01000074.1 GCA_009785775.1 Candidatus Proendomicrobium guianensium | reverse complement strand
TTGTTTATAAAAGAAAAGTGGAAGCAACTTTTAAAAAAAGATTAAATGTATAAGGTAAGTAAAATATACAAGTTCTAATATATATAGGGAGACGCAAAAAATGCCAAATCCAAAAAGAAAACACACGCCCCACCGCAGAGATTCCAGACGCTCTGCGAATTCAAAAATAGACGCTTTAAATTCGTCCGGTTGCCCTAACTGTAAGGCGCCAAAAATGCCTCACAGGGTTTGCCCTTCGTGCGGTTTTTATAACAATGAACTTATAGTGGCAAGAAAAGAAAAAAAAGCAAAAACCCAAGACGGCCAGCAACAAGAATCTAAGTAGTACGGGTTATACTCTACGGGCGGTACTTGTAAAATGAAAATAGCGCTTGATGCCATGGGCGGAGACAATGCACCTTCAATTAATGTTGAAGGCGCTGTGCTTGCGTTTAAACAAAAGCCCTCAAGTAAAATAAAAGTTTTGCTTATAGGCCCCGAAAAACTTTTAAAAGAAGAACTTGCCAAGTACGAAAAAAAATATAAAATAAAAATTCCGGCGCAAAATTTAGAAATTGTTAATGCCGGCGAAGTTATAGACATGCACGACCATCCCGCGCAAGCCGTGCGTAATAAAAAAGACTCTTCAATTGTTATAGGCGCAAAACTTGTCGGCGAAAAAAATGCCGACGCTTTTGTTTCTATGGGCAACTCGGGCGCTGTAATGACAGCCGCGCTTTTACATATGAAGCGTATAGACGGCGTTCACAGACCCGCAATTTCTACCGAATTTCCCACCCAAGACGGGCGTTGCCTTATACTAGACGTCGGCGCCAACGCCGACTGTAAACCAATACACTTACTGCAGTTTGGCATTATGGGCAGTATTTACGCGCAAAAAGTTATGGGCATACAAAACCCGCGCGTGGGGCTTGTTTCTATAGGGGAAGAAGAAACCAAAGGCAATGAACTTACCCTTGCTACCTACCCTGTTTTAAAAAAGAGCTCATTAAATTTTATAGGCAATATTGAAGGCCGCGACATACCAAAAAGCAATGTTGACGTTGCCGTGTGCGACGGTTTTGTCGGAAACGTTATACTAAAATTTGGCGAAGGCTTGGGACGCATGCTGTTTACGCTTATAAAAAAAGCTCTAAAAAAACATCCTATGGTTTGGGCGGCGCTTCCTTTTATATGGCTTGCCTTAAAAGGCCTTAGAAAAAAAATAGACCCTGAAGAAGTAGGCGGCGCGCCGCTACTTGGCGTTAACGGCGTATGCATTATAGGGCATGGTTCATCAGGCTCTAAGGCGGTAAAAAACGCTATTTTTACAACCGCGCGCGCAGTATCTAAAAACGTTACAAGCGAAATAAAAGAAGAGATAGCAAATTTTAATACGGCTAACCCCGATCTGGCAGGATAATCAATGAACAAAAAAATCGGCGTCAAAATACTTTCAACGGGGTCATACTTTCCCGAGAAGGTATTAACTAATGCAGACCTTGCAAAAATTGTAGACACCTCTGACGAATGGATAATAACGCGCACGGGTATTAAAGAACGGCGCGTAGCCGCGCAAAATCAGGCAACAAGCGATTTAGCGTTAGAAGCTTCCAAAGATGCTTTAAAAAAAGCGGGGCTTAGCCCCCAAGATATAGAACTTATAATTGTAGCTACTGTTACGCCCGATATGATGTTTCCGTCTACGGCGTGCATGCTTCAAACAAAGCTCGGCGCTTCAAAAGCGGCCGCGTTTGACTTGCTTGCGGCTTGCACGGGCTTTATATACGCACTTTCTACGGCTAAAGCTTTTATAGAGTCCGGAATGTATAAAAATGTTTTGCTTGTCGGCGCTGAAACGCTTACAAAAATTACAGACTGGACAGACCGTAACACTTGCGTATTATTCGGCGACGGCGCGGGCGCAATGGTGCTGGCTGCTGCCGAGGGCGAAAGCGCGGTATTGTCAACTTATTTAGGCGCAGACGGTTCCTATGCAGACCTTTTAAATCTTCCTGCGGGCGGGTCATTAACGCCTGCAAGCGCAGAAACTGTAAATAATAAAATGCATACCATAAAAATGCAGGGCAAAGAAGTTTTTAAAGTTGCCGTTACAAAAATGTTTGAAGCCGCTGAAATCGGGCTTGAACGCGCAGGGCTTAAACCGGACGACGTTGCCCTGTTTATACCGCATCAGGCAAATATGCGCATTATAGAAGCGGTAGCAAAAAAACTTAATATGCCGCTTGAAAGAATAGGCATTAATTTACAAAAAACGGGTAATGTTTCGGCAGCTACCACAATTACCGCGCTAGACGAAGCAATAAAAACAGGCCGCCTTAAAACCGGCGACATTGTAGAACTTATTGCTTTTGGCGGTGGGTTTACGTGGGGAAGCGCCGTCATAAAACTTTAATTTTGGAGAAAATATGAAAATAGCACTACTATTTCCCGGACAGGGTTCGCAATATGTAGGCATGGGCAGGGAACTTTACGACAATTCCCCGGCCGCCAAAGCGATAATAGACGCAATACCACAAGAACTTAAAACCATAATTTTTGAAGGTCCCGAAGAAACGCTTAAAATTACAAAATATACCCAGCCTGCAATATTTACAGTAAGTATGGCGGCATACGAAGCTTTGAAAGAAGCGTTAAACTCTGCCAATATTAAACTTGAAATTATTGCTTCAGCAGGACATTCGCTTGGCGAATACTCAGCATTATGCGCGGCAGGTTTTTTTGATTTTAAAACGGGGTTAGACCTTGTAAGCGCCCGCGGGCAATATATACAACAAGCTTCCGAAGCAAACCCCGGTACAATGGCGGCAATACTGGGATTGGAAAATAACATAGTTGAAGATATTTGCAAAACGGCAAGCGCGGTTGGCGTGTGTGAGGCGGTAAACTTTAATTCACCGGGGCAAATTGTTATAGCAGGTACAAACGAAGCCGTAGCAAAAGCTATGGAACTTGCTACACAAGCAAAAGCAACAAAGGTTGTGCCTTTAAGCGTTTCCGGTCCTTTTCATAGTTCTCTTATGAACCCTGCGGCAGATATGATGAAAGAGCGCCTTGCCACAGCAGAGCTTTCAGTGCCTGAATTCGGCGTTGTAACAAACTGTGACGCTACTATGACAAAAGACGCTTCTGTTATAAAAGATAAGTTAGTAAGCCAGATAAAAAGTTCCGTAAAGTGGGAACAATCCATAAAAACCTTAGCGGACTCGGGTGCAGAATTATTTATAGAAATAGGCCCCGGGCGCGTTTTATCAGGGCTAATGCGCCGTATAGACAAAACCAAAAAAGTAATAAATATAGAAGATAAAGCAAGCTTAGAAAAAGCAGTTCAAGAATTAGGCGTAATATAAATAATAAAATATATACTGCGAAGTATTTTAAGTTTAGGCGACGCGCATAGCGGCGCGAGAAAGCATAAACTTAAAAGACAAGCAGCAGGAGTTAAAAATGAAACTTAAAGGTCAAACAGCAGTAATCACAGGTTCTGCACGCGGTATAGGTAAATCCATAGCAGAGGCTTTTGCCGCACAAGGCGCTAATATCGTAATATCTGACATTTCCGCCGAAGTATCCCAAGCCACCGCAGACGAAATAAAAGCTAAATATAATGTTGAAACTTTGTCTGTGGCGGCAAATGTTTCTAAGTTGTCAGAATGTGAAAATTTAATGGCAAAAACGCTTGACAAATTCAGCCAAATTAATATACTTATCAACAATGCCGGCATTACCAAAGATAACCTTATTTTAAGGATGACTGAAGAAGAATGGGATGCCGTAATAAGCGTTAATTTAAAAGGCGTTTTTAACTGCACAAAAGCGGTTACAAAAGCAATGTTTAAACAGCGCAGCGGGCGCATAATAAACATAACTTCGGTTGTGGGGCTTATGGGCAATGCGGGTCAGGCTAACTATTCGGCGTCGAAAGGCGGCGTAGTAGCTTTAACAAAAACCTGCGCGCGCGAATTTTCAAGCCGCAATGTTTTGGTTAATGCAATAGCCCCCGGGTTTATCCGCACAGCCATGACAGACGCTCTTTCAGAAGACGTTAAACAAAAACTTTCCCAGCAAATACCATTAGGGCGCCTGGGAGAAGTTGAAGATATTTCTAATGCCGCAATATTTTTAGCGGGGCCTGAATCCAGCTATATTACGGGTCAGGTAATTTCAGTTAACGGCGGAATGTACATGTAAGTGCCTAAGGCACAATAACATAAACAGCGTTCTGCAGTACTTACTAAAACTTAGTAGCACACAAATAAAAAAGGCTTTAAGAAGTCTTTATTAACCCAAGGGGGACATGAAAATGGCAGATGTAGAATCCAGAGTAAAAGAAATTATAGTTGAGCAACTAGGCGCAGATCCCGCTGAAGTTGTGCCAGGCGCAAGCTTTGTTAACGATTTAGGCGCAGACAGCTTAGACACCGTAGAGCTTGTAATGGCTTTTGAAGAAGAATTCGGCATTGAAATTCCAGACGAAGAAGCTGAAAAAATTCAGTCCGTCGGAATGGCAATGGAATACATAAAGAATCATCTTCCGAAGTAAAACAAAAGATTTTTTAGTTGTATTAGGTTTCGGTGTTTCGTTTGCGCGGAGTATATGCCCCGCGCAAACGGTACCTAAATTTTAGGAAAACAGGTTTATATTAAATGAAAAAACGAATAGTTATTACCGGTATGGGTGCTGTAACGCCCATAGGTATCGGGCTTGACGAATTTGCCAAAGGTTTGCGCGAAGGAAAGTCCGGCGCTAACTTGCTTACAAAGTTTGATTTAACAAACTATAGCACAAAGTTTTGCGCCGAAGTAAAAAATTTCAATATTGAAAATTATACCGACAAAAAACGCGGCCGCCGCATGGCCGGTTTTACAAAGTACGGTTTTGCTGCCGCGAAAATGGCGATAGAAGACGCAGGGCTTGACGTGTCTAAAGAAGACCTGACAAGAATAGGCGTTATCACAGGCACGGGCATTGGGGGCCTTGAAGTTATTGAAGAGGAAGTAGAAAAAATGCTTACAAAAGGCGCGCAGCGCGTAAGCCCTTTTTTAATTCCTATGATAATAACCAATATGCTTCCCGGTGAAATTGCTATGGAGTATGGTTTTACAGGCGTTAACTATGCCGTTACAAGCGCTTGCGCTTCGGCTAACCATGCTATCGGCGACGCGCTTAGAATGCTGCGTGCAGGCGACGCAGACGTTATAATAACAGGCGGCTCTGAAGCTGCAATTACGCCGTTAGGCTTTGCGGGCTTTTGCAATATTCAGGCCTTAAGTACGCG
>WQVR01000073.1 GCA_009785775.1 Candidatus Proendomicrobium guianensium | reverse complement strand
CTTTATATCTGAAGACGGTAAAATTAAAATGGTTTCAACAGACGGCAGAAGGCTTGCTTATACGGAAAACGACCTCCAAGCAAAAATTTCCGCAAAAGCCATAGTACCCACAAAAGCAGTTAGCGATATGCTAAGGCTTATATCAGGCGCCGAAACCGAAGAAACCGCAACACTCGGGCTTTCTGACAGCCAAATATCGCTTGAAATAGACGGCGTAAGTTTTATTTCAACCCTTATAGAAGGCACGTTTCCCAATTATGAACAGGTAATACCAAAAAAATCAGAATCAAAAATAAAGCTTAACATAAAAGAAACTTTACAAGCCGTCAGGCAAATGGCGCTTTTAACACAAGACAAAATGTCGTCGGACAGGTCTAGCGCGGTTAAGTTTTCGTTTGAGGCAGGCCTTATGCGCGTTTCGGCTTCTACCACGGGCCTTGGCTCGGGCGAGGCTGAAATCGCGGTAGATTATTCAGGCGCCGCCATAGATATAAACTTTAACCCTAACTTTATAAAAGAAGTGCTTCAAAACATGGAAGGCGAAAGCGTTAGTTTTGAGTTTACAAATGCCTTAAATCCTGCGGTAATACTGCCCGAGAAAGAAAAAAATTATATTTGCGTAGTAATGCCCATGAGAGTTTAGTTTTTGTTTCTCCAAAAAAATACAAACGGCATAAGTATATGAAAACAACTTGGCACGGGGCATAGTTCCGTGGCGTTCAAAGAAGTTTCTGATGTAATAAAATCGGTACAAAAACGTCTTGGGCTTAGCGACGAACTTTTTGTAATAATGAAAGTTTGGACGGAAGTTTCAGGCGTAGACGGCAGTTGCGTTGTGGGTTTTAAATCGGGAGTTGTAGATGTGGAAGCAAGCTCTTCCATAATTGCAAACGAAATATTGCTTTCAAAACGTCAAATAATATCAAAACTTAACCAGTACATCGGTTCTAAAAAAATAAAAAGCCTTAGGCTTCGCATTATAAACGGTTAAAAGCTAAAGCTTTAGTACCAAAAATAATTAATAAAAATATATTAAGAGGTTTGAAATGTCAGAAGAAATTAAAGGGACAAAAAATTACGACGCGTCTAATATTCAGGTGCTGGAAGGCCTAGAAGCCGTCCGCAAGCGCCCCGCCATGTATATCGGCTCGACGGGAAGCGCGGGCTTGCATCACTTGGTGTATGAAGTTGTAGACAATTCCGTAGACGAAGTGCTTGCGGGGCATTGTAAAAATATAGACGTTACTATTCACCCAGACAACTCCATTACCGTTAAAGACGATGGCCGCGGCATACCCGTAGACCCGCACCCAAAGTATAAAAACATGTCGGCGCTTGAAGTTGTAATGACAAAACTTCACGCAGGCGGTAAGTTTGATAAAGGCTCTTACAAAGTATCGGGGGGTTTGCACGGCGTGGGCGTAAGTTGCGTAAACGCGCTTTCAACAAAGCTTGCCGTTGAAGTTTACCGTGACGGCAAAGTTTATTATCAGGAATTTCAGGTGGGAAAATCTGCGGGTCCCATAAAAATTTTAGGAAACACTGATGACCGCGGCACAAAAGTTACCTTCTGGCCGGACGCGGCGATATTTTCTGTCACAACATATTCTTTCGACATTTTATCTAACCGCCTTAGAGAACTTGCGTTTCTTAATGCGGGAGCCCGCATTACCATTACCGACGAACGCGAAGATAAACAAAACCTTTTCGAATACGACGGCGGCATAAAAACTTTTGTCCGCCATTTAAACGCGAGCAAAACTGTCATAAACAAAGAGCCCATATACTTTTTAAAAGAAAAAGACGGCATAGTAGTAGAAGCGGCAATGCAGTATAACGACTCCTACAATGAATCTATTTTTACATTCGTCAACAATATTAATACCGTCGAAGGCGGCACGCATTTAACGGGGTTTCGTTCGGCATTAACAAGAGTTGTAAACGATTATATAAAAAAGAACGATCTTTCAAAAACCAAAAACTTAACGCTTTCCGGCGAAGATGTGCGAGAAGGCCTTACAGCGGTAATTTCAATTAAAGTGCCCGAACCCCAATTTGAAGGGCAAACAAAAACTAAACTTGGAAATTCCGAAGTTGAAGGCATAACAAAATCCGTGGCGGGGGAAGCCTTAACCACGTTTTTGGAAGAAAACCCGGGCGTTGCCAACCAAATACTTGAAAAAGCCATTAATGCCGCCGAAGCCCGCGAAGCCGCGCGCAAAGCGCGCGAACTGACACGTCGCAAAGGCGCGCTAGACTCAGCGTCATTACCCGGCAAACTTGCCGACTGTTCCGAGCGCGATCCGCAAAAAACCGAACTCTACATTGTAGAGGGAGATTCGGCGGGCGGTTCAGCCAAACAAGGCAGAAACAGAATGTTTCAGGCGATACTTCCTTTAAAAGGAAAAATTTTAAACGTTGAAAAAGCGCGCATAACAAAAGTGCTTACTAACGATGAAATCCGCACAATGATTACTGCCATAGGTGCAGGCATAGGCCGTCAGGAAGAAGATTTTAATATAGATAAGGTGCGCTATCACAAAATTATAATAATGACAGACGCTGATGTTGACGGCGCGCATATCCGCACTTTGCTGTTAACGTTTTTTTACCGCCAAATGCCGCAACTGCTCGACAAAGGCTATATTTACATAGCCCAGCCCCCGCTTTATAAAGTGAAGAAAAACAAAAAAGAACAATACCTGCACTCAAGCGACGCGCTAGATAAGTTTTTGTTTGCGCAAGGCTTAGACGGCAAAGAGTTGGTGTTTGTTTCGGGTGGCAGCGACATTAAAACAATAGACAATAAAGAACTTTCAAAAATAGTCTCAAGCGTTAACGAATTAGACGGCTTGATTAAAAAATTAAGCCGTAAAGGCGTAGAGTGGAAAGATTATTTAAACTTTAAAAAAGAAGAAAAAATGCCTATATACCGCGTACAAGATCAAGGCAAAGTAAGCTTTATTTATTCCGATAAAGAGTGGAAAGAATTTAAAGCAGCCCTTGCCCAAAAACAAAATGAACTGCTTGAAGCAAACGGCGAACTTGCCATAAGCACCGAGGAAGAAATATTCCCCGAATATAAAGACCTTTGGGAACTGCCCCGCGTAGACACGCTTGCAAAACATCTGCAGGCGCAAGGCATGCATTTAGAACATTACGGTGAAACGCATACAAAGCCCGTTTACAGGCTTGAAGACGGCTCTGACTCTCACGAACTTAGCTCCACAAAAGAGTTGATAGATAAAATAAAAGAATTAGGCCGCAAGGGCGCTATGATACAACGCTATAAAGGCCTTGGTGAAATGAACCCTGAACAACTTTGGGAAACCACCATGGACCCCAAGGCGCGTAAACTTTTGCAGGTAAAAATAGAAGACGCTATAAGCACAGACGACATTTTTAATAAACTTATGGGTGATAAAGTTGAGCCGCGCCGTAAGTTTATACAAACTCACGCGCTAGACGTAACAAACTTAGACATTTAATTGCCGGCTAAGCCGATATATGCTAAACGGCTAAAGCAGTTTATACTTGTATTTAAGTTTAATATTACGGAATAACAGTTTTATTTTAGAGGTGCCTTAGGCACATGAATGTAACTTGTGTTTATCTAAGGGCGGACAAAAGCGTTTTACGGTCTGAACTATTGCCTTTGGGCGTTGGTTATATTGTAAGTTCTTTGAAAAGCGTCGGCTGCAATACAGAAGTGCTTTTTATAAATTTGCAAAGCGATATTTATAAAACTCTAAGTACGGCAAACAAGCCGGACGTTGTTGCAATTTCTGTTGCCAGCCGCGAAGACTTGCTTTTTTTAGGCAAGGTTATGCCAAGCATAAAAAAGCTTTTCCCAAAAGCGCGCATTATAGCCGGCGGAGCGTACGTAACGTACAGTCCGCAAGAATTTGCCGTTGAAAGTTTAATGTTAGACGCTCTTTGCATAGGCGAGGGTGATACGGCAATAAAAAAGTATGTGGCCATGGTGCGTAACGAGAATTTTGAGAAAACAGATAATTTATGGCTAAAGCAAACAGATGGCGGCTGGTTGAAATGCACACGAAGTGTGTTTGAAGAAAATATAGACGCATTGCCTTATCCCGATAGAGCCGCTTTTGACAAATTGTTAATTTCAACGGATACTAATACGCTTATTTTAAATCGCGGTTGTCCTAACGAGTGCATATACTGCACAAGCACGGTGTTCAAAAAAGCTTCTGAAGGCAAATATGTCAGGCAAAGAAAAGCGGAAAGCATTATAGCCGAAATTGAAGATATACAAAAAAATTATCAGGGCACAAGCGGCATTATTTTAAACTCTGATAATGCGCTGAGCGACCCGCAAAACTTTTTTGATTTACTAAAAGCGTTAAAAGATTATAATGCCCACGCGGCGAGAAAAATAGACTTTACATTAAGATTTAACTTTTTACCAAAGCTTTTAACTGAAAATGCCGACATAGTAAACATGATGAAAGCCGCAGGCATACATTATGTGATGTTCGGGTTAGAGTCAGGGTGTCCGGAAGTAAGGAAGCGCTTAAAGCGCCCTTATTATGAAAACGCACAGGTGATAAAATTTGCGCGTGAACTGCGCGAACATAAAATAATGACCGAAGTTTACGCGATGTATTGCTATCCGTTTGAGACCCGTCAAAGTTATAAGCAAACGATAGAATGCTTAAAACAGATAAAGGCTGACACGGTGCGTTATTCGCTAATGGTTGCGCCTAAAGGTACGGAGCTTTGCGAATATTTTGAAAATAATAGTGTTAAAAAGTTGTCTGTTGTAGAATATTTTAGGGTGCGCACGGTGTTATTTAGGGTGTATATTTCCTACAAACCTTTTTGGGAAGTTTTAAAAAAAGTAATTTTGGGCGATGAAAGCGGCGGGCTTGGCACAAAAAGTTTTTTTGTCAGCTGGCTTAGTAAAATGGCTATAAAAAAACGGGCATTAAACACAAAATGAACATAGTATGTGTTTACATAAGGGCAGACAAAGGCGTTCTTACAACCGAAACTTTGCCGTTGGGTATAGCGTATATTTCAAGTTCTTTGGTTCATGCGGGCTACAATACAGAAATGTTGTTTATAAATGCCCGTACAGATATTTATAAAATACTTACGGCGGTATCGTCATTTGTATTGCCCGTGCCGCAGGCGCTTTTTGCAATTTCAGTAATGGGCGAAAACGAATTTTCTTTTGTAAAAAAAATAACTTCGGCAATAAAAAAATTGTTTCCAAATGCGCAAATAATAGCCGGCGGCACGCATGTGCAGTATATGCCGGAAATTTTTACAGTCGAAAATTTAAATATAGACGCGCTTTG
>WQVR01000072.1 GCA_009785775.1 Candidatus Proendomicrobium guianensium | reverse complement strand
TCAGGTATTGTAACATTGGTAAGAGCCTTTTTTACAAACTCTTCCATGGATACTTCTACTTTGTTAAGTTTTTTAGAGCGCGAATAGTCTAGTAAGTCGGTGATAATTTTGTTAGCGCGCGCCACGTCGGAAGATAAAATTTCAAGCATTTTTTTAGCTTTAGGGTCTGTAAAAGCGCCGGTTTTAGATAAATAGTAAGAAATGTTTTTAAGGCTTGCCAGCGGGTTTCTAAGTTCGTGCGCCACGGTAGATGACAAACGCCCTATAGTAGCAAATTTTTCAGATTTTAAAAGTTCTTGCTGGATACCCTGTATTTTATCTAAGGTTTCTTCAAGTTCTTTAGAGCGATGTTCCAATATTATTTTAAGGGTTATTAAATCTTCCTTTTCTTTGTTAAGTTCGTCTACATGGTCTTTTAACTCTTGCGCCATAGAGTTAAAAGATAATGCTAAGCTTCCAAGTTCGTCGTTAGAGGTAATAGGCACGCGGTAGTTTAAATCTCCCGAGGATATGCGCTTTGTGGCAACGGAGAGTTCATTAACAGGCTTAAGTAACATACGTACAAATATTACAGATATAAAAATTCCAAATATCACAATGCCTAAAGTAACCAAGGTGAAAAATGCGGTGCTGCGGTTAATTTGTTCTCTCATGCGTTCGGTAGTTACGCCCATGCGCACAACGCCCACAATAAATGCTCTGCTTAAAGGTTCGTCGCTAAGAAGCATAAAGTCTTGCCTTATGGCGTGCTCGTACACCACGATAGGTACAATTACTTCCATAACGTCGCCTTCGGTTTTGGTTCTGAAAGTATTTTCTATAAGTTTTAAGGTTAAAAGAGAGTCGATATCAGCCCTTGAGGGCGGGGTTGCCGACACAATGCTTTTTATCATAGGGTCGGGTATAAAAGACTGCACCAGAACGTTTCCTAAGTTGTCGTAGATAACAGCGTATAAAACATCTTCTTCTTTTATTGTATTAGTGGCAAGGCGGGTAAGCATGGTTGTCATGCGGTCGCGGGCGGCTTGTTCGGCATTGTTAGCCAGTGTTGTGGCAAGCGCGATAGTGCGTGAACGCATGGCTTGCTTTTGAAGCGTATGCTGTCTGTTTATTGCCACCACCGCAAGCAATAAAGACGTTAGTAAAGTAATTAACGCAATGGCTAGAATAAACTTAGCTTTTAAAGAAAAACCAAAACGGCGTTTCATATCAGGGGGAGAGTTCCTTTACACAATGTTTTAGGGCTTGAGTGCAAAAAAAACAAGCCGACGATAGGGTTTGAACCTACGACCTGCGGTTTACAAAACCGCTGCTCTACCAGCTGAGCTACGTCGGCATTAAAATATGGGGTTATGTTATCAAAAAAGCATTATATTGTCAATAAATGAAAGGGGGTACATATGTACTTCTTGCAAGCGGCTTTTTATCTTTATAGATAGGGCGCTCGGCAGGCAATCGCTCAAAATTTTCAAGCGTTTTTCGAACTTGCGGGCAGTTTATAACGGCTCATAATGTTGCCCGCTTCAAACAAGCGAAAAACGGACAACTTAAAAATTTCTCGCTCATAAACCGCCTGAACGTCGCCCTATCTACAAAGATAATAAGCCACTTGCTGTTTCGCGGACTGTTGACGGTTACGGCAACATCTGCGCTTGTGTTGTTGCGCTTGTTCAGTGTGTTGCTAACCTCTTGCCGTTAGTGCAATACACTGCCAAGCGCCTGCGTTTTTGTATTACTTTTTGTCGCCACAAAAAGTAATACTGGGGGATTCAAAGGGGGCAGGTATCGCCCCCTTATTCATTAAATTAAAGGGTACTTACAGCAACTTCGCGGCGGATTCGTCTAGGAAAATAGTGGCTTTAGGATGAAGTTGTAAAATAGACGCAGAGCACTTTGGGCTTACTTCGCCTTTTATCATGCTTTTAACAGCTTCGGCTTTTGCCGCGCCTGTTGCGATAAAAACAAGTTCCCGTGCTTTCATTATAGAGCCTACGCCCATTGTAACGGCTTTTTTTGGAACTTCCTGCGCGTTTTTAAAAAACCGTTTGTTTGATTCTATAGTGCTTTCGGTAAGCGAGGCAATGTGGGTGCCGTAAATGAACTCTCCTGCGGGTTCGTTAAAGGCTATATGCCCGTTAACGCCTACGCCTAAAACTTGCAAGTCAATGCCGCCGGCAGCTTCAATAGCCTTGTCATAAAGCGCGCAGTCTTTTATAGGGTCAGAAGAATTTACAGAAGGGATTTTAACATTTTCGGGCTTAATATTTACTTTAGAAAAAAAATTATCAAACATAAAAGCGTAGTAGCTTTGCGGGTGGGTTTTGTCAAGTCCTATATATTCGTCTAGATTAAATGTACGCACGGCAGAAAAATCTAAAAGTCCTTCATTATAAAGTTCTACCAGATAGTTATACATAGGTAACGGCGTAGAACCTGTAGCCATGCCTAAAACACAAGAGGGTTTTTCGATAATTTTTGCCGCAAACAACATTGCGGCGGCTTTTCCGGCCGTAAGTTCATTTTTGTAGATGTGTACTTGCATTTTTTCCCCGTGTGGTATAAAATTTTTCACAGTATAGCATATTTGTGCTTGAGTATTAAACATGAATTAGGTATAATCTTACACATGAAAAAAGTATTGTCACGACTGTTTTTAGCAGTAATGTTTTGCGCTTTTTTAAGCGCTAGCGCATTTTCACAGGAAACTCAAGGGCGGGCGCAACGTTACATAGTTTTTTTTGCGTCTACCCCTGCGATTAGTGCGGCAAGCGCGGCAAGAATAAAAACTTCCCAAAACTTACGCATAACCTTTCCTTTATACCAAACGCGTCAGCTTAGCCAAGACTTAAGCGAACTTATTTTTGGTTACCATAAGGCAGAGCCGGCATTCGCTTTCAACCCCGAACCCTATTTTCCATTGCTTACCTCTTCTTACAGGTCTGACGACAGAGCATATATGCGAAGCCTGTTTGCGCAGGACTTTAACAATTTTTTTGAAAAAACTTCTTACCGCCAACCCGGCATTTTTCTTACAGACGCGCTTGTTTGCCAAAACACGCTGGAATACTTTGAACTTCTAAACGCCAGTTGGACAGTCGCAAGCAATATAACAAATGCCCCTGCAAGTACTTTCAGGCATGGCAATATTACGGTGTTTGCGCCTTATACGGATTTCCCAACAAGGGCGGCTGATATTGAAAGGTGGCTTGCGGCAAGACCGGGGCGCATTATTCCCGTGCTTTTAAGTTCCGCTCAATTAAACAATGCGCAGTTTATGGGCGCGCTTGCAAGTTTTTTTGACAGAAACACGGCAGTAATGCCCGTTACGCCGCTTTACATTGCAAGAAATATTGAATTGGCGCAAGCAAACAACCTTAACTTTGAACTTGTAGAAATACCCGAAGAATTTAGAGCGCGCGCTTATATGGCGTCTGAAGTTGTAAGCAGGTTTAGAAGATCTGTAGGCACCAGACATGAAAGTTATAACAATGTAAGAAACGAACTGCAGTTTCTTTACAGTTATGAGCTTTTAAGCGGGTTGTTGAATGATTCGGCGCAAAGCCGCCAAATGTACGATATTGCTTTTAATAATATATTCAGGTTTTTAGGCACAAGACCTCCTGAAGACGGCACAGCCGCTTCGGTAAGATTTGCAGGCGAAGACGCTCGGCAGGTAACGGTTACTTCAAATTCCGTTGCAATTTCGGGAGACGGACCTTTAAGGCGCCTTACGATAACAAATGCAAGAAATACTATAGATTTTGACATAGACTTTATACAAGGCGCGCATTGGCCTATAACAATTTCTTATATAGACGTTTACATAAGCTTGCCGCACGGGCAAGAGGAAAGTTCGGTTGAAATGCACCGCCCTACTCATGGTATTTTTACGGGAGCGCACGCGTGGAATTATCTTGTAAGAATTTTCCCCGATAATGCGGTTGTTTACAGGCATTATGGCGGCGAAGTGCGCGAAATTGCCGCTGTTCCCATACTAAACAGGTTTGTCGCAAGAATCCCAAAACCGACTCTTGATGATGACATTTTAAGGTGGAGCGTTCAAGCAATAAGCGTAAACACCAGAACCGCAAGACCTTTCATTGTAGACTTTTTTAACAGACCGGGTACTTCTAAAGAAGACGCTCTTGCAAGAACGCCGTTTAACGCAGAATTTATAAGTATCAGATAAGCTTTTTCGGGCAAGTATCATTTAATAACTCCTTAGAACAAAAGTTCTAAGGAGTTATTTTTTAAAAAGCTAATTACAAGTAAAAAAGCTTAACTTGCACAAGGCAAGTCGCATAATTCGTAACTCGAATCATCAGCCGGTAAACTAGTAGTAGTTCCTGTCCCTAAGCTGTTTAGCTTTGCTACAATAGGTTTTGAATATTCTAAAAATCTTGTTCTGTCTGCGCCTGAAAGGCTTTCAAGTGAGGGTTGCCTCATGGTAAGAAAGTTTATAAAGCGCCCGTTATGACGCATACGGAAACACAAATGCGGGCCTGTGGCAAGGCCTGTTGCGCCAACATAGCCTATCAATTGCCCCTGTCTTACGCGCACGCCGGGGCGTATGCCTCTTGCGAAGCGGCTTAAATGTAAATAGTAAGATTCAAACCCGTTAGGATGGCGTATTATTACTATATTGCCGTTGTTTCTGTCATAGCTTGCCCTTGTAACAACGCCGTCGCCTATTGCTGAAACGGGCGTGCCGGTTGGCGCGGCAAAGTCTGTGCCTGCGTGCTGGCGGCGGACTCTTAATATGGGGTGCATTCTCATGCCGAAGTGCGAACTTATACGCCTGTACTGAAGCGGCGCTCTTAAAAATTGACGGCGCATAGAGTTGCCTTGTTCGTCAAAAAAACCTCTTTGGCCTTGCAGGTTTTCATAATTTATAGCTGTATGCGTTCTTCCGCGGGAAGTGTAGCGCGCGGCAATAATTCTTGAAGAGGCAACTCTGTTTTGCTTTGGTATAAGGGTTTGTTCGTAGATAATTTTAAATTCGTCGCCCGGGCGCGTGCCGGTTAAAAAGTCTACCTGCCAGGCAAAAATATCGGCAAAAGACACTACCATGTTTGGATTTAAGCCTTCGGCTATCATTGCGTTCCACAGGGAAGAAGTGATAGTGCCCCTGACAGCCCTTGTGCTTTGCACTACGGGAAGTTCGCGCTGTTCGCCGGTTATAACGCCGTCACGCTTTGTTACCCTGACAAAAGTTGTTCCGCGTGTGTAGTAAGACAGGCGCATCCAGTCTGAGTGTTCTGCGCAGGTGTATCTAACTTCAAAAAAATCGCCTACTTGTATTCTGTTTAAATTTTTGTATCTTCTAAGTTCTCTTAAAATTTCCGTTGCGTCCGAGCGCGATATGCCGGCATTTGCAATAGCGGTAGATAAAACATCGCCTTC
>WQVR01000071.1 GCA_009785775.1 Candidatus Proendomicrobium guianensium | reverse complement strand
CGGCTCTTGGGGATACCAATGCACTCCCGATCCTGACAGCCCAAGGCAGTGGGGCGAAATTTGGATAAATAGCAGTCAGCTGTGTTCGCGCGGCATTGCTTGGGATCAATACTAAGAATGGAAATAGGCATACTGATTCTCATTTTTATTTTAGGGCTTTGCTTTGGAAGTTTTGCCAATGTTTGTATATATAGAATTCCGCGTAATTTAAACATAACCAACCCGCCGTCTTATTGCGTGTCTTGCAAAAGTCCCGTAAAGTGGCGCGACAATTTGCCAATAATAGGTTACCTTTTGCTTTTGGGGCGTTGTCGGGGCTGCGGTAAAGCTATTTCACCTATATATCCCATTGTTGAAATTAGTTGCGCTTTATTATTTTGTTTACTTTACGTGTTTTACGGGCTTTCGGTTCCGTTTTTTTTATTTTGCATTTTAGCGTTTGCGCTTATTGTAATTTCAGGGATAGACTTAGAATTTCAAATAATTCCCGACACTTTTTCTTTAGGTCTTATAGCGGCAGGGCTTGTTTTTAGCGTTTTTAATTATACATTAGGGGTAAATGTAGGGGAGCGTCTTTTAGGGTCTGCCTTTGGCATTATTGCAGGCGGCGGTTTTTTGCTTGGAATGGGCGTTGTCGGTAAAATAATTTTCAAGAAAGACGCTATGGGCGGCGGCGATATAAAACTTATGGCAGGCGTTGGCGCATGCATAGGTTTTGAGCGCGTTTTGGCGGCTATGTTTATCGCGTCGTTACTTGCAAGTGTTGTAGGGATATTTTTGATAATCGGCAAAAAAGTTGAGCATAAAGGTTATATACCGTTCGGGCCTTATCTTGCGGCGGGCTCGCTTGCAACGCTTTTTTTGCCAAGCCCTTGGATAATGCTGAATTTTTTTGTAGACAAAGTAGAAGCTGCTTTCCTTTTTATAGTGTAAAATGAAACACGCCTACACGTACAATAACTTTATAACCGCGTTACTTACGCTGGTGTCAATAATGTTTTTAATGCTTAAATTTAACTTAAATTTAAGTATGCAGACGCTTGTGTGCGTAATTTTAATTGCTTTATATATAAGCCTGCTTAATACCTATAAAATCAGCTTACGCGGCGGCGCGCACTTAATTAGCGCCGTCGCTTTATTATTTGCGCTTGTCATTTCCGGCATAGGCGCAGACTTTCAAACAAATGTAAGAGATAATGTTTTCGCGCTTGGCACATCGCTTTTTGCGGCGCTTGCCATTACGTTTATACCTTACAAAAGCAGGCGCAATGTAATGCTTGTGCCGGTTTTTGGCGGTCTTTTAATTTTTATTATAATTTCTACCGCCCTCTCCGGCGATAATATTAGAAACTTCCTTAGCTCGGACGCTTTTGAGCGCTTAACCTTAGACATTACCGCCGTAAGCGGTTACTTAACGCTTGTCTTTCCGCTGGCGCTTTTTTTTGCTTACAAAAACCGCGGGCGGAAAATTTTTACGTTTTTGGCGCTTGCGGTATTTGGCGGTGTTTTAATAACAAGGTCTTTTAACGCCATAATACTTGCGTCGTTTTGTTTTGTTTTGTATGCGCTGTTTTCGTTCAAAAAATATAAAGCATTAAAAATTGTTTTAATTTCAGGTTATTGTTTAATTTTTTTAAAAACGCTTTTTTCGTCAATAAGACAAAACGCGTATGGCTTTCAAATCGCGCTTGAAATGCTTAAAGGCAATATGGCGCGCGGTATAGGTTTTGGCAATTATGGCGCGTTTTTTGATTATTACAGCTATAATGCGCCCGTAGGCGCGCATGTAAACAATGTTTTTTTAGAATTTCTTACAACTGCGGGAATTTTGGGGCTTGCGGCATTAGTTTTATATCTTTGCGTTTTTTATATAGCCGTTTCCCGAAAAATAGAAAAAGACAGTTTAGCGCTTTTTATAACAATTTCGGCGACAAGTTTTATAATTTACAATACGGCGTCGGCAAGCTTTTTTTGGCCGTCAAATATGTTTCTGTTTTTTGTTGTAACTATGTGCACGTTTAAAACCCGTAAAACGCGGCGTCCCATGGTTGCCATAAAACCCTTTAAAGCAAAGCTTTTGGCAATAATGCCATTTAAAAATGCTACTAAGCCTGTGAAAGGAAATATAGCGTCTGCGCGGCTACGCTCGGGAATGCCTTTTTATTTGCGGGCTGTATTATTTGTAATTCTTGCCGTACTTGTTTCAAAACCTATGTTTGCCGACCGCTTTGCGGCAATGGCGGTGGAGCATTATATAAGGGGTAATTATACGCGTAGCACATTACTGTTAAACAATGCTGTTATACTAGACCCTAAAAACCCGACATTTCTTTTAAGGCTTGCCAATTCTTACTTTGGCATGTTTTCCGTAACAAGAAACATTAAGTATTTATTTTTGGCGCTAGACGCCAATATAGAGGCGGCAGAGCGCTTCAGGCATAGCCGCGCTATAAGTGATTCTTTATATAATTATTATGCTATACTAGAAGAATTAAAAGTATACTATCCTTTTCTTTTTTAGGAGACAAAAATTTTTAAAAAACATTTTTTTAAAATTCTGTTAGGCTTTATTTTCAGCGGCGTGCTTATATATTTAACGCTGCGTAAGATAGATTTTGCAAAGTCGCTGGAACTTATAAAGGATGCCGACTTTAGCATTTTGTTGCTTGTAGTGCCGGTGTACGTTTCAAGCTATTTGCTTAGGGCGATTAGATGGCGGCTTTTGCTTATGCCCATAAAAAAAGTAAGCGCAGGCGAAAGTTTTTCTTACATGATGTTAGGATTTTTTATGAATAATATTTTGCCCTTAAGAATTGGCGAGGTTATAAGGGCTAAAGTCAGCGGGGAACGTTTAGGCATTTCGCGCTCAAGCGCGCTGGCCACAATAATAGTTGAACGGTTGTTTGACATAATAACATTCATATTGTTGTTTTTTGCGATAATGTTTTTTATGCCTTTTCCAATGGCTATCAGAAAAACATTTTTTATATGCGCGGTGGTGTTTGGTTTAGTGGCTGTTGCGTTTTTTATCATAGCGCTTAACGAACGTAAATTTTCAGGCATTATAGCGAAACTTCCCATGCCGCAAAAAATAAAAGGCTTTGTTTACAATTTTGTTGAAAAATTTGCTTCAGGTCTTAAAGTTTTAAAAAATTCGCGTATTATATCGGCAAATTTTTTACTGTCTGCGGCCATTTGGCTTGCCGAAGGCATGGTTTTTGTAATTGTCGCGTATGCTTTTGGCATAAATTTGAATTTAATGGGCGGGATTTTTACCACCATAATTATAGGCGTTAGCGCGATTATTCCGACAGCCCCAGGCCATATAGGCGCTTACGAATTTATGGGCACAACAGCGCTTTCCGCGCTAGGGCACCCCGTTGAAGCGGCTTTTGCCGTTGTGGCAACAACGCATTTTTTACAGATGTCGTTAATTTTTACACTAGGCTTTATAGGTATGCTGAAAGAAAAAATTTCGATGAAAGACATTTTCAATTTCACAAAAAATATTGATAATAACTAGCTAAGGATATTATGGCAAAAAATAAAGTAGTAATAGTAATGCCGGCATACAATGCCGAAAAAACATTAGAGCAAACTTTAGCTGACATACCGCAAGGCTCATATGGCGAAATTATACTTGTAGATGACCTTTCTAAAGACAATACCGTAAATCTTGCCGCAAAATTAGGTCTTAAAGTAATTAAGCACGATATAAACAAAGGTTATGGCGGCAACCAAAAAACTTGTTATAAAGCGGCGCTGGAAGCAAACGCAGATATTGTTGTAATGCTTCACCCTGACTATCAATATGATCCGCGCCTAGTGCCTTTTTTGTCCGGACTTATAGAGGCGGATGTTTGTGATATAATGCTTGCTAACCGCATAAGAACCCGCGCAGAAGCCCTAAAAGGCGGTATGCCGTTTTACAAATACTTTTTTAACCGTTGCCTTACCGTTACGCAAAATATTGTACTGGGACTTAACCTTGGCGAGTATCATACGGGCTACCGCGCTTATAGTCGCGAAGTTTTAGAGTCGGTAAATTTTGAATTAAACTCGGACGATTTTGTATTTGACCAACATATTCTGGTGCAGGCAGCGGCTTTAGGGTTTCGCATAGGCGAAATTCCGGTAGGCGCCAAGTATTTTCCCGAAGCGTCTTCAATAAGTTTCAGGCGTAGCGTTGTTTACGGGCTTGGTATACTGTGTATACTATTTAAGTACGTAATGTATAAATTAGGCATTTTAAGAAGTAATTTTTTCAAAAATAAAAAAAGCTCGCCACCTGCCAAATAAAACAAAATGAACATAACCTTAAACGGCAAAAAAGAAAAATTAGGCGCTGAAATTTCAGTACAAAAACTGCTTTCTTTAAAAAAAATCACACCTGCCGGAACTGCGGTGTTGCTTAACGGCGAAATTATAAAAAAAGAATTCCGCGCTAAAACTATGCTTAAAAACGGCGACAAAGTTGAAATTATAACCTTTGTCGGCGGGGGATAGTAAGCTGTTGAAAAACACCTCTAATCTAAAAGATACTTTTAATATAGGCAACAAAAAACTAAGCAGCCGCCTTTTTATAGGCAGCGGCAAATACCGCGACAGCCTGATAAAAAAAGTTGCAGAGGCTTCCGGCGCGGAAGTTATTACCGTGGCTTTACGGCGCATAGACATTAATTCTAAACAAAACAATATATTAAAATATATTCCCAAAAATGTTCAGTTAATGCCCAATACTTCGGGCGCTAAAACCGCCGCCGAGGCAATTCAAATAGCGCGTATAGCGCGCGAAATTGCCGGCACTGACTGGATAAAAATAGAAGTTATTACCGATAACAAATATCTTTTCCCCGATAATGCCGCCACTGTGGAAGCAACGCGTGCGCTCGCTCGCGAAGGCTTCAAAGTGTTCCCCTATATTAACGGAGATTTAATTACCGCCCGTGAACTTTATAATTCGGGCGCTGTTGCCGTAATGCCCTTGGGTGCGGCTATCGGCACAAACAAAGGGCTTCGCGCTAAAGATATGATAGAAATACTTATAAATGAAGTTCCTTTGCCAATTATAGTAGACGCGGGCCTTGGTAAGCCTTCGCACGCCGCGCAAGCTATGGAAATGGGCGCGGCGGCTTGTTTACTTAATACTGCCATAGCTTCAAGCCCTGCCCCCGTTCTTATGGCGCAGGCGTTTAAGCTTGCTGTTGAGTCCGGCCGCAAGGCATTTTTGGCAGGCATGGCGCAAACGTCTAAATATGCCGAAGCTTCATCTCCATTAACAGGTTTTTTATTTAAAAACTAGTCTTTTACTTCGTCTTTTGTGTTTATGCTTCCTCATGCGGCGGCTTATGTGCCGTTTCACTTACGCACACTGCGCCTTCGCCTTCGTCGCTTAAACCCAAAATACTTCGTAAATATTATTTAGATGTTACGGTAAAACAATGAGCTTTTACAGCGAATATCGAAAGTATAAAAACT
>WQVR01000070.1 GCA_009785775.1 Candidatus Proendomicrobium guianensium | reverse complement strand
GCATAAGTCAAAAGTTACGTGTTTCCCAATGCCTCTAAGCGCGTAAGAACGGCTTATAACAGCCTGCGCTTTTAATGCTTCCTTTCCCCATGCGGCGGGCATTTCTCTTGGCAGTATACCCTTTACATAATACTCCATCCACAACTTGTTTATAATGTCTAATCTGCCGTTTCGTCCTTCTTGTATTACCAAAACGCCGCGGTAAGCATTGTCTCCGACAAAAATTATGCCGTCTGTTGGCGTTATAGTAACAGGCAAGCTAAACGATTGCCGCCCATGCCTTAGCTGTCCGTTTTCAAGCCTAAAGCGCGCATTACCCCTGCTAAGCCTTATTCTTTGGCTACCGTCCTGAACAAAAAATACGGAATTAGACGATACCGTAAATGAGTCTGCATTTAAAAGTATGCCTATTCTCATGTACTTTGGCACGTCTCTTGTAGCTACAATTTGCTCCGGCACGGCAGGGCGTATTGCCCTTGGCGCGCAAGCCGAAAACAAACAGGCAATAAGAAACGCCCAAAATATTAATAATGTTTTTTTCATTTTTCTTCCCGTTCGAGCGCTCCTTTTTTTGCAAGGGCGTCGGCTAAATCGTTTTTGGCATTACCCGTGTGACTTTTAATATGCCGCCACTGTATTTCTATGGACAGCTTTTGCATATAGTCTGCATAATACTGTGAAACTTCATTTTTTGCTTTCCACTTAAGCAGCGCAAACTTTTCAACGCCTTCATAATCGTAATTTACGCGAGCCTTTTTTACCGAATTTTTTTTGCACCAGTTTAAAGCTACTATCACGGCTTTAAGTTCGCCCGCAAACTGCCTAAACTGCGTGGCTTGGGCAGCGCCTGAAAATTCGGCAATTTTATCATCGCCTAAAAAAATCACAGCGCCGTAGCCCGTCTTTCCCTCAATATAAGAACCGTCCACATAAATTTCATATATTGCGCTAGCGGCTTCGTAATTGTCTTGTCCTGAAAGTTTGTCCCACATTGGCGCCAGAACAGTTGAAGTTTCAGCATCCGACACATTAAGTTTTAGTGAAAAAGTTTTTTTTGAGGGCTTGTAATATATTAAAACTTTCCCAAGCCTAATGCCTTTGTCTTTTAAAGAAAACATTGAAAGATAATCTTTAAAAGACGCTTCATGAAAAGTTATATCTTGAAACTTTTCAGAAATTAATTTTTGAAACTCTATAACTTTAGCTTCGAGTTCTTTACGGTAAAGCGCCACGGCTAATTTTCCACCGTATCCGCAACAGCTAAGCTTTCAGGAATATCTTTTTTTACGCTTGCGCCAAGTTCTTTAAGCTTTGCGGCGCGCTCTATTAAACTGTCACCCTTCTTGTCTGAGCTTGAAAGCCTTTTTATTGCTTCACTACACTTATCGCCCGCTTCGTTGATTTTATCGCGCGTTTTAATTAAAACCTCTGCAAACGCCGCAAATTTATCGTACAGCGCTCCGCCTTGGCGGGCAATTTCTAAAACGTTTCTTTTTTGGTTTTCCTGACGCCAAATATAGGCAACAGTTTTTAGCACCGCAAGCAATGTAGACGGCGTAACTATAACAATGTTTTTTGAAAACGCAAAATCATAAATGTCGGGCGCGGCTTTTAAAGCTTGCGTAAGCGCCCCTTCTACGGGAACAAACATTAAAACATACTCTGGCTGTATTATTTGCGCAAGCGCCGAATAATCTTTTTTGTTTAGGTCTGAAATATGTTTTTTAATGCTTGCGGTATGCTCTGAAAGAAACTGCGCGCGCGATGTTTCGTTTTCATCGTTAAAGTATTTTTCATATGCGGTAAGCGACACTTTGGCGTCTACCACAACATGCTTGCCTTCAGGGAGGTTTATTATATAATCCGGTATTTTTATATTGTCTAAATCTTCAAAGCGAGTCTGTGCGCTGTAGTGTACGCCTTTTATCATTCCTGAGGCTTCAAAAATTTTCTCCAAGGTCATCTCGCCCCAGTTGCCTTGCGTTTTGCTTTCACCTTTTAAAGCTTGGGCTAAATTATTAGCTTCAACGCTTACCTGACGGTTAAGCTCCATAAGGCGTTTAAGTTCGCTCGAAAGCGTTGCGGTTTGGGAGATACCTGCAAGGTGCGCTTCATTTACTTTGTTTTTAAAGTCTTCCATTTTTTCTTTAAACGGGCTTATTACAGATTCTAGCGCGGTTTTGTTAAGCTCGGTAAGTTTAGAAGATTTATCTTCCATTATTTTTGAGGCTATGTTCTCAAATTCTAATTTTAAGCCGTTTTGGGTTTGTGAGGCTTCAAGCAAGTCTTGTATTTTTTGGGTTTTGGCGGCATTGTCTTTTAAGGCTTTTACATACTTAAAGCCCAAAGCTAAAACGCCTGTAATAACGCCGAAAAAAAATATAAAAAAATTTTCCACCGTTTCCTCGCGTTATTGCAAACTTGAAAAGTCTATAAAGGGTTTAAAAATTTCAGAAATTTCGTTAAGTAAAGATATACGGTTAATTTTTATGTTTGGGTCTTCCGCCATTACCATAACGCTATCAAAAAATGCGTCTATAAAAGGTTTTAATTTTAAAACTTCACCAAAAACACTGGAGTAATCGCGAGCGCCTAAAAATTTTTCAACGCTGTCTTTTACGGTTAAGTGATTTTTGTATAAGTCTTTTTCCGCAGCTTCAGAAAGTAAAGAAGCGTCTACGTTTTTCATGGACAAATTTTGCTTGGCGCTTTGCGCTAAAATATTGTTAATACGCTTAAAAACAGCGGCGACATCTGCAAAGTCAGCGCTGCCGCGGGCATTTTTTAAAGCTTCAAGCTTAGGCTTCATTGTACCTATGGCTTTAAGTTTTAAAATTTTAGAAGCGTTTACCACTGCTTTAACTTCGTCGGGCCTATAGCCTTCGTTTTCCAATATATTTTCTATACGTTGCCAAAAGAAGCCTCTTAAACGCTCAAGCCCCGTGGAAAATTTCGAACTAGCTTTTAATTTTTCAGGGAGTGTGTTAAAAACTTCTTCTAGCGCGCGCGCAAAGTTTTCCTGTGGGAAGCGTTCTGCCATTATGCGTATCGCAGAAATTGCCGCGCGGCGAAGCCCGTAGGGGTCGGCTGAGCCCGTAGGCTCTAGCCCTATGGCAAAGTTAGCGCATAAAGTATCCAGCTTATCTGCAAGTGATATTAAAAGCCCTAAGGAGTTTTCAGGCAGTTTTGAAGAAGCGCTTAAAGGTAAATAATGCTCTTCTATAGCGCATGCAACGTCCAAGCTTACACCCGCAGCTTGCGCGTAAATTTTGCCCATTACGCCTTGAAGTTCGGGGTATTCAAAAACCATTTCGCTTACTAAATCTGCCTTAGATAGCTTTACCGCTTGGGCAAGTAATTCAGGGTTTAAATTTAACCTAAACTCTTCGTTTAAAAACTTTGTTATTTTTAAAAGCCGCTCAACCTTCTCGTACACCGTGCCTATTTCTTTATGAAATACTATGCCTTTAAGTTTTTCAATATTTGCTTCAATGCCCCGTTTTAAGTCGTTATTATAAAAAAATTCAGCATCGGACAAGCGCGCCGAGACAACTTTCTCATACCCTTGTTTTATAACTTCCTGATTTCCCAAAACGCCGTTTCGCACACAGACAAAACTGTTTGCAAGCTTATTATTTTCGCCACGCACGGCAAAACATTTTTGCTTTCTTTTTAAACACATTATAAGCACTATATCAGGGAGTGCTAAATAACGCTTGTCAAAAGAGCATGCAACTGCCGTAGGGTATTCTACAAGATAGTTTACTTCACCTGTAAGTTCGTCGTCTTCAATTACATTAGCGGCGGTTTTTACGGCATCGCTTATTAAAGCTTTACGTTCCGCCTGATTTGCTATTACATTATGTTTTTTTAAAGTTTCAAGGTAAGCATTGGCGGATTTAATTTCTATTTTTTCTTTTGACGTGGCATGCAAGCCGATTGTGAAATTTGAAGATTTTACATCTGCAATATTAAACTTTACGAATTTGCCGCCGTACAAAGCCAAAATGCTCCGCACGGGGCGTGCAAACCTAAACATAGATTCTTCCCAAACCATACTTTTAGGAAAGTTAAGTTTTTTTATTAAATCGGGCAGTAAAGTCTGAAGTATAATTTCGGTTTCAATGCCTTTAGTTTTTTTTAAGTAACTTAAATATTCGCCCTTGTCTGTTTTTTTTATGGTTAAGTTTTCCGGAGCTGTACCGTTTTTAGAAGCAAACCCTATTGCTGCAGGCGTAAATTTTCCGTCGGGAGTTTTTGCGGCTTTTAATGATGGGCCTAGTAACTCTTCCTCTTTATCTAAACTTTTAGGCGCAGGAGTTTCTATAAAAAGCACAAGCCTGTTGGGTGTGGCATAAGTTTTAATCTCGCCGTGTTTAACGCCCCATTCACCAAACATTTCCCGTGCGTATGTTTCCATTTGCTTTAATGCGGGGTCTATATAAGAAGCGGGTATTTCCTCGGCATAAATTTCAAGTATTAAATTTTCAGACATTATTTTTGCCCTTCTGGCTGAGTTGTTTTCAGATAGTTTTCAGCGGTAAGTTTGGCCAGCAACCGCACGCGCAAAATATAGCCCACACGCTCAGACACAGATATTGCCCCACGCGCGTCTAACAAGTTAAACAAATGCGAACACTTCAATACCGCATCATAAGCGGGAAGCGCTAAATTTTGTTCGACAAGTTTTTTTGCCTCTGTTTCCCAATCATTAAAATGACGTTTTAGCATTTCAGTATCGGCAGTTTCAAAGTTGTATTTAGACCATTGCTTTTCATCTTCGAGGTGAACATCGCCGTATGTAACGCCTTTTGTCCACTCTAAATCGTAAACGCTGTCTTTTTTTTGCACATACATGGCAAGTCGTTCAAGTCCGTAAGTAATTTCTACCGATATCGGGTTTAAATCTATACCGCCAACCTGCTGAAAGTAAGTAAATTGCGTTGCTTCCATACCGTCTATCCAAACTTCCCAGCCAAGTCCCCACGCGCCAAGGGTGGGAGATTCCCAATCATCCTCGACAAAGCGTATATCATGCTCATTTGCATTAAGCCCTATAGCGGCCAAACTTTTAAGATATAAACCTTGAATATCTTTTGGCGAGGGCTTAATAATTACCTGAAACTGATAGTAGTGCTGCAAGCGGTTAGGGTTTTGTCCGTACCTGCCGTCTGACGGACGGCGGCTAGGTTCGACATAAGCGACGCTCCAAGGCTTTTCACCCAGGCACTTTAAAAATGTAGCAGGGTTAAATGTGCCCGCGCCTTTTTCTAAGTCATAGGGCTGCCATATAAGACAGCCCTGATCTGCCCAAAATTTTTGAAGCGTCATAATTATGTCTTGAAAATTCATTGTTGTCTCGGGTTTATAGTTAGCTCTAGAGTTTATTTTCTTATTTATAAATTTCTAAATTGACGTGAACCTTGTCTTAATAGCCTTCTGCTTTGCCTGCCGGCGGGGCTGTGTACAGCCGCGTCCATTTCAGTGCCAAACTCTCCCATAACCCTATTGAAGTTTCTTGGGGAATAGTCTGACTCT
>WQVR01000069.1 GCA_009785775.1 Candidatus Proendomicrobium guianensium | reverse complement strand
GTCTTTAACCACAGGCTCGTTAACATAAATGGCTTTGCCAGCCTCAAGGGCCTGAGGCCCCTCAGGGGCTTTTATACCGTCAGAAAAAACCGTAGCTTTTTTGCCTGAGAGCACCCCTGCATTTGCAAGTATCACAGGGGCTATGCAAATTGCGGCTGTAAGTTTGCCCTCCATAAAAAAATCGCGCGCTATGTTTAAAGCGGTTTCGTTGTTAAAATAAATGCTTGCGCCCGCGCCGCCTATAAAAATAACGCCGTCAAAGTTTTCAACTTTAACGGCGTCTATTACAATATCACTTTGGGCTTCTAACCCGAAACGTCCTTTAATTTTGCCTTGGGTAGTACTTGCGGTAGTAACGTTTATACCGCCGTTTTCTAAAATTTCTTTAGGCACTGCGTATTCTTCGTCACGAAAGTTTTCGCTTGCAACAACAAAAACAATCTTTTTGCTTTGCATTAACTTTCAATATTTACTGTTTTAATTACTACGGGCGTACGCGGCCTGTCAGACCTGTCCCTTTCAACAGCGGCTATTTTGTTTACAATATCCATACCTTCGGTAACGCGCCCGAAAATTGTGTGCCTGCCGTTAAGCCATGGCGTTGGGGCAACAGTAATAAAAAACTGTGAACCATTAGTATTAGGCCCTGCATTTGCCATTGCTAAAATACCGGCTTCTGAAAAACGCAAACTCGGTACAATTTCACATTCAAATTGATATCCGGGGCCGCCTGTACCTGTTCCATGCGGGCAACCAGCTTGTATCATAAAGTCAGGTATAACTCTGTGAAATGTTAAGCCGTCATAAAACCTTGCGCCGGTTCTTGTACCGTCGGCAAGGCTTACAAAGTTTTGTACGGTTTTTGGGGCAAGGTCAGGGTAGAGTTCAACCTTGATTGTTCCTAAAGACGTTTCAATTACAGCGTTCATTCTTTGATTCTCCTGTATTTGTACTGTGGGTGGCGTAGGGGTTGGAACAACGGGTTGCCCGTCAACAAAAGTAATGGAAGGCCTGCGTTCCCTTCTTTCAGGAATTACAAAATCATCCGCGACAGGCTGTCCGCCGCCTGTCCTTACTACAACATTAGGTTCTACTACGCGGCTGGTGCATGCCGCAAACACCGCAGCAATTAAAACTAAAAATATTGTTATTTTTTTCATTGTTATTGTTAAATTATTTACGGTAAGGTATTTTACAAAGCAAAACTATCTGACTATGCCTTTTCTCTTTTTAGCCGCTTTCATATTGTCTAGCTCTTCCATATACATGCCCGTACCGCGGGCAACGCAGGTAATAGGTTCGTCGGCTACTGTTATTGGAAGTTCTGTTTCTTGTGCTAAAAGTTCAGGCAACCCTCTAAGGAGCGCCCCTCCGCCGGCAAGAACTATGCCCCTGTCTACTAAATCTGCGGCAATTTCAGCGGGGGTTTCTTCAAGCGTATTTTTTATAACTTCTATAATACTTTTCACAGGATCTGACACGGCTGAACGTATTTCTTCAGAGGTAACTTTTATTGTACGGGGAAGTCCGGTTACTTGGTCGCGGCCTTTAACTTCCATTGTAAGTTCTTCGGCAAGTTGAAACACCGAACCTATTTTTATTTTAACATCTTCTGCCATATTTTCGCCTATAAGCAGATTATATTTTCTTCTGAAATACTGCACTATAGCTTCGTCTATTTCATCACCCGCAACGCCAAGCGATTTTGCAACAACCATACCGCCAAGCGATATCACGGCAACTTCAGTTGTACCGCCGCCGATGTCTACTACCATATTGCCTTCAGGCTCTTGTATCGGAATACCGGCGCCAATAGCTGCCGCCATAGGTTCTTCAATTAAATATACCTCACGCGCGCCGGCCTGCTCTGCCGATTCACGCACCGCGCGGCGTTCTACCTCGGTAATGCCCGACGGCACGCCAATTACAAGACGCGGATGAAGCAAACTTTTTCTGTTGTGTACTTTAGTTATAAAGTAACGAACCATACGTTCGGTAGCTTCAAAGTTTGCTATTACGCCGTTACGAAGCGGGCGTACGGCTATGATATTTGCCGGCGTTTTGCCTAACATTCTTTTTGCTTCTGCGCCTATAGCCAGAATTTGGTTGGTGTCTTTATCCATGGCTACAACAGACGGCTCGCGCAAAACAATGTTGCGGTCTTTAACATAAACCAAAACCGAAGCCGTGCCTAAGTCCATGCCCATGTCGTTAGAAAACAAACCGAACAAATAGTTAAACATTAGTTTTATCCTATACTACAAGTTTAACGACTGCCATTTGCGCGCTGTCGCCGCGGCGAACACCTAATTTTAAAATTTTTGTATAACCGCCGGGACGTTCTTTATAGCGCGGCGAAATAACGTCGAATATTTTTTTTACAACTTCTTTGTTTTTAATTTCGGCGTTTATTGCCCTTATAGCGGCAAGGTCTGCCGGTTTTGATTTTGTTACAAGCCTTTCTGCAAATTTTACAAGTTCTTTTGCTTTAGGCAGGGTTGTTGTAATTTTTTCGTGCAAGAAAAGTTCCGTCGCCATATTGCGCATCATGGCTTTTTTATGGGAACCCGTAACCGAAAGTTTTCTACCGCCTGTATTTTTTATCATTCTGCTTCTCCTTTACTGCCAGCCAAAGAAAGTCCGAGTTCTGAAAGTTTTTCAACTATTTCGTCGAGTGAGCGTTTTCCGAAATTGGAAAATTGCATTGCGTCTTCTTCGGTGAATTTTATTAAATCTCTTATGGTTTCAAGCCCTTCGTTTTTTAAGCTGTTAGAACTTCTTGTAGACAAGTCTAAAATGCTTAATGGTTGGTCTAAAAGTTCTGCAAGTTTTACGTCTTCGCCGGAAGGTTCTGCGGCAACTTCTTCTTCTGCGCAGGCATTAGGCATAGCGCCCGTAAATATGTTTAAGCTGTTTTTTAAAATTTTGGCAGATTCGGCCAACGCGTCTTTAGGCGACAAAGAGCCGTCCGTCCAGATTTCCATTATAAGTTTGTCGTAGTTCATTATTTGCTCTACGCGGGTATTTTCAACTTCGTAGTTTACTTTTGACACGGGCGAAAATAAAGCGTCTAAAGCTATAGTGCCCACGGAATATTTACCGGCATTTTTAATTTCGTCGGCAACAACATAGCCGTGCCCTTTGCGCACTTCAAATTCTATTTCAAGGCTTGCGCCTGCGTCTAAGTTTGCTATTTCGGCTTCAGGATTTAAAATTTTAACCGAAGCATTTTTTTCAATATCTTTGGCGGTAATTTTGCCTGCTTTTTTAACTTTCAAGTAAAGTTTTTCAGGGCCTTCCGAGTGCATTTTAACTCTTATTTTTTTCACGTTAAGCACTATTTGGGCTACGTCTTCTTTTACGCCTTTAAGCACGGCAAATTCGTGTAAGGCTCCGGCAACTTTCATTGAAGTAATTGCCGCACCCTCAAGGCTTGAAAGCAGTATTCTGCGCAACGAGTTGCCTATGGTGTGACCATAGCCGCGCTCGAAAGGTTCTGCCGTGAAACAGCCGTAAAACTCGTTTTGAGTTTTTTCGTCTGCCGTAAGCCTGCGTAACTTTTCTAAATCTGGCGTCTTCATTTATATAACCTCTTAAGTTATTATGTTATTATTTCGAATAATATTCAACTATCAGCTGGCTGTCTATGGGGTGCGAAAATTCGCCGGCTAAAGGTTCGCTTACAAGCGTGCAGGAAGCGGCATTTTTGTCAAAACTTATCCAAGACGGCGTTTGCGAGCTTGTGCGCTCAAGCAGTTTTTTTAACGTAGGGCTTGCTTTGTACTTTTCGCCTACGGTAATTTTGCTGCCGACAGCAACCTTATAACGGGGAACCGTAGTTTTTTTACCGTCTACAACTACGTTGCCGTGGTTTACCATTTGGCGGGCTTGTTTGCGGCTTGCCGCCAGCCCCGCGCGGTAAACAACATTGTCCAGCCTAAGTTCTAATATTCTTAAAAAATTTTCGCCGGTGATACCTTTTTTTATTTTATTTGCTTCGTCGTAGTGATGGCGGAATTGCTCTTCCGTTAAGCCGTAAATACGGCGCGCTTTTTGTTTTTCTCTTAAATGTTTGCCGTAGTCTGACATTTTACTTTTTATTGTACCATGTTGACCCGGAGGGTTTTTACCGCGTTTTTTGTCCATAGTGCAGTTAGACGAACATTTTTCGCCTTTCAAAAAAAGTTTTTCTTTTTCCCTGCGGCACAACTTGCATGCTGACCCTAAATATCGTGACATCTTATAAACTCCTGTAAAGTAATTACTATTATATTAACTTTTAATTTTAAACTCTGGCGAGGGCTAAAACCCGCCGTTATCTGAAATTAAAAACTAAACTCTTCTGGGTTTTGGCGGACGGCAACCGTTATGCGGCACAGGCGTAATATCTTTAATTACCGTAACCATAATACCTGCTGCCTGCAAACCTCTTATAGCGGTTTCGCGGCCCGGCCCGGGGCCGTTTACAAAAACCGCAACTTGTTTTACGCCGTATTCAAAAACTTTTCTTCCTACCGTATTAGCCGTCATCTGAGCGGCAAAGGGAGTGCCTTTTTTTGTACCTTTAAAACCGTTACCGCCGGCAGAACCCCATGCCAATGTATTGCCTTTTTCGTCGGTAATAGTAACGATGGTATTGTTAAAAGAAGATTGTATGTAAGCCCGCGCTACGGTGCCCGTAAACTTTATTTTTTTAGATTTAGACCCTTTCTTTTCGTCTGCCATTTAAAGCCTCACTTAATTTTTTTAATTCTTACGTGCCGGTGGTGCGGCGCGCATATTACATATTATTTATTATCTTTTACCTTGAGCTTGGGCTTTACCTGCGCCCACAGTTTTACGCTTACCGCGCCTTGTGCGGCCATTGGTTTTTGTACGTTGGCCGCGTGCGGGAAGATTGCGCCTGTGGCGAAGCCCGCGGTAGCTGTTTATATCTATAAGGCGTTTAATATTTCCTTGTATTTCACGGCGTAAGTCGCCCTCAACCTTAAGATTTTTTGTGATAAGGTTGTTTATTCTGTTTACTTCTTCTTCGGTTAAATCTTTAACCCTTTTTGTAGCGTCTAAATCAAGTTCTTTGATAATTTCTATCGAAATTATCGGGCCTATCCCGTAGATATACCTTAAAGCTATATCTAACCTTTTATTTTTTGGTAAGTCTACGCCTGCCACACGAGCCATTATTTCTCCTCCGTTAAATGCCTAAAGGGTCTTACCCTAACAGGCTTTAAGCCTTAAATATTATCACAATAATTCCAATAAGTAAACACAAAAAACCTTTCTTACCCCTGACGTTGTTTATGCCTTGGGTCTGAACACAAAACGCGCACGACGCCTTTACGCTTAATTACTTTGCACTTTTGGCACATTGGCTTAACCGATGAACGAACTTTCATTTTTACTTACTCCCTGTGTATATTACTATTTATTTCTGTATTTTATTTTTCTTGTTGACTAAGTTGTAAAATACTATTAGAACTATAACAGGGGTTCTCCCTGTGTGTGCTAAATTATTACTTTTCTCTGTAAGTAATTCTTCCCCTTGTTAAATCATACGGGGAAAGTTCTAATTTTACTTTGTCACCGGGCAAAATTTTTATGTAGTGCATTCTCATCTTGCCGCAAATATGGGCAAGCACGGTATGTCCGCCTGCAATTTCCACGCGAAACATCGC
>WQVR01000068.1 GCA_009785775.1 Candidatus Proendomicrobium guianensium | reverse complement strand
GCAAGTATCAGGCTCAGCGTGATATTACATCGTCTAAAGTAGATTATAATTTAGTATATTTCAAAGAAATTTCAATATAATATTTAAGGCGAAATGTTTTGAATTTAGGCGACGCGCACATCGGCATAGCGTACATAAGTAAAATGGTACATAAGCCGACGGGCAAGGAAGCATAAATTCAAAAGTTAAGCCTTATCAATTTGGGGGTTGTATGGGTTTTTTCATCGGCAAAGACAGGGAAGTCAGAAGGTCTTACGGGTTTGACGAAGTTGCCATTGTTCCGGGCGACATTACTGCTAACCCCGAAGAAGTAGGCATATCTACGCAAATAGGAAGCGTAGAGCTTGAAATACCGTTTCTTGCAAGCGCAATGGACGGCGTTGTAGACGTCAATTTTGCCATTGCAATGGGAAAACTCGGCGGGCTTGCCGTACTTAACTTAGACGGCATTCAAACAAGGTATGAAAACCCCGAAGAAATACTTGAAAAAATCGCGCTGGCTTCGCCTGAAGAGGCAACCGCTCTAGTGCAAGATATGTATAAACCCGCAATTAACCCTAAACTAATTGCTAAACGCGTTGAAGAAATAAAAAAAGGCGGCGTTAAAGCCGCTGTCAGTTGTATACCCGCAAATGCCGCGCAATTCGGCGCAATTGCTCAAGAGGCAGGCGCAGATTTTTTTGTTGCGCAAGGTACGGTTATTACCGCCCGCCATATAGCAACGCAATATACGCCGTTTGATATATCTAAATTTTGCAAAGAAACAATGAAAATACCAGTAATAGCGGGTAATGTAATAGGCTATAAAGCCGCGCTTGAACTTATGGAAACAGGTGTGTCTGCGATACTAGTGGGCGTGGGGCCGGGTGCTGCTTGCACTTCGCGCGGCGTGCTTGGCATTGGCGTTCCGCAGGTTACGGCAACGGTAGATTGCGCCGCAGCCCGCGACTATTACTTCAAAAAAACAGGCAAATATATTTCAATTATTACCGACGGCGGCATGACTTCCGGCGGAGATATTTGTAAAGCGTTTGCTTCGGGCGCCGACGCTGTTATGGTAGGAAGCGCTTTTGCCCGCACTAAAGAAGCCCCCGGAAAAGGGTTTCACTGGGGTATGGCAACGCCTCATCATAACTTGCCGCGCGGCACAAGAATCCGCGTAGGTGTTACGGGCTCCTTGGAAGAAATTTTATACGGTCCCGCGCATTTAGACGACGGCACCCAAAACCTTGTAGGCGCGCTTAAAACCTGCATGGGAACCGTGGGCGCCATGACAATAAAAGAAATGCAAATGGCAGAACTTATAATAGCCCCCGATATTAAAAGCGAGGGGAAGATATTTCAAAAGGCTCAACGCATAGGAATGTGCAAATAGTTTTTGCTTCGTCTTTGAAATTTTTGCTTTCTTTGCTTCCCGCTCGTGTACATTTGTACACATCGCTGTCGCAGGCGGCGCAAAAACTCCAAATACTTTGCAAAAAAATTGTGTCGCCATATAGCTTTTTCGCCAAACTTTAAAACAAAGGATTATAAAATAAATGAACTGCGCCGAAATAAAAATTTTAAAACTTTCCGGTAATGAGCTTGTAAATTTCAGCAAAAAAAACTCACTTTCCTTAAACCTTGCCGAAATGAAAGCCGTGCAAAATTATTTTAAAAAACTAAAACGCGAGCCCCTTAAAGCAGAGCTTGAAACCATAGCCCAAACATGGAGTGAGCACTGTAAGCACAAAACTTTAACCGGCATTGTAAAATTTCAAGGTACTATCGGCGGGAAAAAAATAAAAAAGCATTACAAAAATATGCTTAAAGAAACAATTTTTAAAGCCACAATGGAGCTTAACAAAAAGTGGTGCCTATCGGTTTTTAGAGATAATGCGGGCGTAATAGAATTTGACAAAAACTACGGCATTGCGTTCAAAGCTGAAACGCATAACCGCCCGTCTGCTGTTGACCCTTATGCGGGCGCTGCAACAGGCGTTGGCGGCTGTGTGCGTGATATTATGGGCGTGGGGCTTGGCGCAAAACCTTTGGCTACTACGGGTGTGCTTTGCGTGGGTAATCCCGAAACTCCGTCTAAAAATATTCCCAAAGGCTCCCTGCACCCCAAACATATAGTTAAAGAAGCAATTAAAGGCGTTGGCGATTATTCTAAAGGTATGGATATACCCGTTATTTCAGGCGGCGTATTTTTTGATTCAGGCTATACTACTAACCCTTTAGTTTATGCCGGCACCATGGGCATAATGCCTAAAAATACAATAAATAAAGAAGTAAAATCAGGCGACCTAGCCGTAGGTGTGGGGCGTAAAACGTGGAGAGACGGTATACACGGCGCAACGATTTCGTCTATGGATATAGACGGAGAAGCCAAAAACACTTCGGGCGTGCCGCAAGGTGACCCTGCCTTGCAAAAAAAGATGTTAGCCGCACAGCTTAAAGCGCGCGACGCAAAACTTTACCGTGCGGTAACAGATTGCGGCGCGGGCGGTTATTCAAGCGCCTTTGGCGAACTTGGCGCGGGTAGCGGCGTGCATATAGAACTTGAAAAAATTCCCGTAAAAAGCGCAGGGCTCAGTCCCTGGGAAATTTGGGTTTCAGAAACGCAGGAAAGAATGGCGTTTGTTGTGCCGCCAAAAAACATAAAAAAGTTTATCAGCATTTTTAAAAAAGCGGGTGTTGAGGCAGCGGTTATAGGTAAATTTACAAATGATAAAAAACTAACGCTTACCTACAAAAATGAACTCATAGGCAAAATGGATATGCAGTTTTTGCATAAAGGCGTTCCTGAAAGCGTAAAAATTGCTACTTATACGCCTGCAAAAGAAACACTGCAAAAGCCCTTAAAGTTTACAGGCGTTAAAGTTTCACAAAGCCTTAAAAAAGTATTGGCTGACTTAGCAGTATGTTCGCAGGAAAATGTTTTTAATAAGTATGATTACAACGTACAAAAACAAACCGTAATTAAACCTTTATGCAATGGGGTGCCGTCTGACGCTAGTGTTGTATGCCCCGACAAAACAATAAAAAACACTAAAAAAGGTATTGCTCTTTCCATAGGCTTAAACCCGCATTACGGTAAAGTTAATACTTATAAAATGGCGTCAAGCGCTGTTGAAGAAGCTATTAGAAACGCCGTTGCCGTAGGCGCAAACCCTGAGCGTATTGCGGTGCTTGATAATTTTTGCTGGGGTAATACTACCAAGCCTGAAGTATTAGGTTCTTTGGTTGCCGCGGCTGAAGCTTGTTATGATATGGCAAAAAAATTCGGTACGCCTTTTATCAGCGGCAAAGACAGTTTGTATAATGAATACATTGTCGGCGGTAAAACATTTGCCATACCCGGCGCGCTTTTAATTTCGGCAATGGGCGTGGTAGATAATGTTAAAAATACTTTAACGCTCGGGCTTAAACGCAAAGGCAATATTGTAATGCTTGCAGGTATTACCCGCAACGAACTCGGGCAAAGCGTGTTTAATAAAGTAAACAAAATTTCGGGCGGCGTTGTGCCTGAAGTTTATGCAGATGAGTCCCTAAAAATTATGCGCGGCATTTATAGCGCGGCAAATAAAGGCTTAATAAAAGCTTGCCATGACCTGTCAAAAGGCGGGCTTGCTGTAGCAATAAGCGAAATGGCTTTTGCGGGAAATATCGGCGCAAAAATAGACCTTAATGCAGTTTTAACAAAAGGCAGTTTAACCGACGCGGAAATTTTGTTTTCAGAATCTAACGGGCGTTTTTTAATTGAAGCCGCCCTGCAAGATGTTAAAAAAATCAAAGAAATTTTTAAGGGCTCTGCTTTAAGCATTATAGGTGAAGTTGCCTCCGGCAATATAAACTTTGAAAACAAAAAAACCAAACTTAGCGTGAGTGAAAATGTTAAAACTTTGCGTGATATTTGGCAACAGGCTTTAAAATTATGAACATGCCCGTGCAAAATGCCGCGGTAATAAGAAAAGTTACGTGGCTGGGTTTTTTCATAAACGTTTTTCTTGTAATTATTAAAGGCGTTTTTGGCGTTATTGCGCATAGTCAGGCGCTTATAGCAGACGCAGTTCATTCCGCGACAGACCTTATCACCGACATAACTATTTTACTTGGCATAAAATACTGGCTTGCGCCTGCAGACGCCAGACACCCCTACGGCCACTTCAGGCTTGAAGCCTTAATATCTTTGTTTATAGCCTGCATGATTTTATTTGCGGGCATTGCCATAGCTTGGGGCGGTATATATTCTATACTAAGCGGCGATACTGCCGCGCGTCCGGGTGTGTGGGCATTAATAGTGGTTATTGTTTCAATGGTTTCTAAAGAGTTGCTTTTTCACTATACCTTAAAAAAAGGTAAGGAACAGCGTTCAGAGGCAACTATCGCAAATGCTTGGCACCACAGGTCAGACGCTATGAGTTCTATACCTGTTGTAATAGCGATAGCCGTGGCTATAATTTTTCCCAGATTTGTAATAGCAGACGCAATTGGTGCCGTTGCGGTTTCGGTATTTATACTTTATTCGTCGCTATTGGTGTTTAAGAGAGCGCTTGGTTCTATAATGGACGAATGTGCCCCGAAAGAAGTTTGCGACGCTATAAACGTGATAGTGTTTGCAAGCCGCCCGCTTGTAAAAGGCGCCAATAAACTGCGTACGCGAAGGCTTGGCCCTGAATATTGTGTAGATATGCACATACAGGTAGACAAAAACTTAACTGTTGAAGAAGGGCATAATATTGCTACCGACTTACAAAATAAAATTATTAAAGACGTAGACGGTGTCGGCGAAGTGCTTATACATGTTGAACCTTACGACGGAAAAACAGAATTTAATTTGTGCGATAAAGCGGGGACGAAATGATTGTAAAAGTTATACCGTGCTTAGACGTAAATAAGGGCAGGGTGGTTAAAGGCATAAACTTTGTAAACCTGCGCGACGCGGGAGACCCCGTTGAAATAGCCGCGCGCTACAATGAAGAAGGGGCTGATGAAATTGTTTTTTTAGATATTACCGCTACCACCGAAAACCGCGCTACTACAATAGACATGGTTAAACGTGTAGCAAATAAAGTTTCGGTGCCTTTTTGTGTGGGTGGCGGCGTAAAAAACGCAGATGATATCGCAGCTTTGCTAGATGTAGGCGCAAGTAAAGTCGGCGTTAATTCAGCGACTGTTACAAACCCTCAAATTATTTCGGAAGCCGCAAAAAGGTTCGGTTCCAAGCATATAGTATGCGCGGTAGACGTTAAAAAAATGTCTGACGGTTGGAACGTGTACACACGTGGCGGAACACTCGACACAGGCATTAACGCGCTTGAGTGGTTAAAAGAAGTTGAAAACTTAGGCGCAGGCGAAATTCTTTTAACAAGCTTAGATGCAGACGGTACCAAAGACGGCTACGATTTAGGTATTTTAAAAAAGGCAAAGGAGTTGCTAAATATACCCATAACCGCTTCGGGCGGGGCAGGAAAGCTTGAACATTTTGCACAGGCCGCCCAAGCCGGCGCGTCTGCTGTGCTTGCGGCAAGCCTTTTTCATTTCAGAGAGTTGACAATTCCCCAAGTTAAAGAATATCTTAAATCTAAAGGTTTCAAAACAAGTTAAAGTTTTTTATATTGAAAAAAAGGTGTGTTTTTGGTAGCATTGCTTAGGCAGTAACAAAGCTTCAAAGGGCAGGTATGAGCGCACAAACAGATC
>WQVR01000067.1 GCA_009785775.1 Candidatus Proendomicrobium guianensium | reverse complement strand
GCCTATGATAGCCCGCATAGAAAAAGGCACTGCAGACCCGCGCTTGTCTACGTTAATAAGAATGTTAGCTGCTTCGGGTAAAACACTTACTATATCTTCATTAAAAAAACATAGATAGAAAAATATGAAAATAAATCAATTAGGATGGCGAGGAAGTGCTTGTAAGCGCCACGAACAGCCCAGTGATAAAAAATCTATGAAACGCCAAACATCAAAAGCTAGAAGAAGGCACTTTAAAATTCATGGTGAAAATAGTTCAGGCAAATTAAAAGAGCTTACAAAAGGTTGGCTTATTTAGTGCGCGATTTGTATTTGTTTTATAAAATATCGGACGGGCGCATTTTTGCTTCCTTACGCACCAGCTTGTGTACTTTTGTACACTTCGCCGTCGCAAGCGTTGCAAAAATTCCAAATGCTTTGCAAAAAATTAAAATAAAAACTTGTTTTTGCTGCGGAGTTTTAGGTGATATTTTTTAGAGGAATGCTTGCGATGCTTATAACGGTATATTTGCCAGGAGTGGGGCATATGTACCTTAGGCAGTTTAAAAAGGGTTTTCTTATACTTGGGGCATTGCTTATGCAGCTTTTCGCGCTTTCAATACGCGTAACGCGCGACAGTCAGCTTTGGGAGCAAGTGCAGGTTATCGCTTCAGGCGGGCGTTTGAGTTTGCAAAATTCAGACGAATTAAGAAGTTTAGTTCAAACACATATGAGCCAAGGCGAAATTTTTACTTGGCAATTAATGTATGCCTGCGTGCTTGCTTATGCTTTTACAGACATTATTGTAATGATAAAAAGGTCTTATGCGCAACAACAGCCGCCCCAGCAAAATGAAAATGAATAAAAATATAAATAAAGTAGTTTTAAAAAACGGACTTCAAGTAATAATAGAAAAAGACGCGTCATGCCCTTTAGTAAGTGTGGCGGTTTTTGTGAGGGTAGGCGCTGTAGACGAAAGCGTGGAAGTTTCAGGACTGTCGCATTTTGTAGAACACCTGCTTTTTAAAGGTAGTAAAAATTTCCCGCAAGACTCTTTAAGCCGCAATGTAGAAAACTCAGGCGGTTATATTAATGCCGCGACCTCAAAAGAGTATACCTGCTACTATATAAACACTCAAAAAAGCGCTTGTACAGATACCATAAAAATGCTTGCAGATATCACTCAAAACCCTAACTTTCCCGCAGACGAAATTGAAAAAGAACGCGGCGTTGTGCTTGAAGAAATTGCCCGCCATTTTGATGACCCGCACTCCGTACTTTTTGATATGTTTACCCAAACGCTTTACAAAAAAAGCGCCTATAAAAACAGCATTATAGGCACGGCGAAAGTTATAAAAAATGTCAGCCGCGAAAAAATAATAGAATATTTTAAAACTCATTACATACCGCAAAAAATGACTGTTGCAGTGGTGGGAGATATCAACCCGCAAAAAATAAAAGAACTCTTAAATCAAACATTTGGCAAAATTTCAAAAGGAATAATACCCAAAAGCCCGCAAATTACAGAGCCTAAAACTACGCCAAAAACATTAACAAAAAAGGCTCGTGTGGAACATGCTTATATGCTTAGCGGTTTTTTAGGTCCGTGTGTGCAAAGTCCCGATATTTATACTGCAGATGTGGCAATGTATATTTTAGGCGGCAGCCGCGCAAGCAGGCTTTACAGCCGCCTTCGCGACGGATTGCGTTTAGTATATTCAATTTCAGGTTCGTTTATGTCTGTAAAGGGTACGGGTACGGCGTATATTTCCAGCGCATTTAATCCTAAAAACAAAACAAAAGTTATAAAAGCTATAAATGCCGAAGTGGAAAATATTATTAAAAATGGTATTACACCCGAAGAACTTTTCCGCGCAAAACTTTCTATAAAAACCGACTGGAATTTTCTGCATGAAACTTTTTCAGAACGCGCATACAATGCGGGCTACTGGAATGTTATAGGCGGCTCAAGTGTGCTTACAAATTACCTTTCAGGTATTGAGCGCATAAGCGTTGGCGATGTTAAAGCATTTTTTAAAAAGTATGCCGGCACTCCAAAAGGGGCGGCTAAAATTTCAAGCGCTGTACTATTGCCTGACAACAGAGGAAAAAGTGGAAATTTTTAAAGTTAACGGCATAAAAATTTTATATAAGCAAAACAAAAAACTACCTATAGTTTGGGCGCGTGTATTTACGGGCGTTGCCGCGGGGCGCGAGGACACCGCAGGCATAGCAAACCTGTGCGCGCGTATTATGTCAAAATCTACTTTAAAGCGAAATGTCGCACAACTTTCAAAAGATATAGACTCTATAGGCGCAAGCCTTGAAACAGATATGGATTACGATTTTTCGGCAATAAGCATAAGCTCGCTTAGCAATTATTTTTCGCAAAGCCTTGAAATTCTTGCTGATGTTATAATAAACCCCGCTTTTAACGAAAGTGAAATAGAATTTGAAAAGAAAAACGTATTGGCTTCAATTTCTGCACGTCGCGACAGTATTTCAAAAACCGCCCGAGACGCGTTTGCCCGTGAATATTTTAACAGAACCCCTTTTGCAAACCCTATAGCGGGAAACATTGAAAGCGTTAAAAGCATTTCAAAAGAAAACATTAAAAACTGGCGTGCTAAAGCCTATAATGCGCGTGAAATTCTTATTGTAGTTGCTGGTAATGTAAGCAAGGCGGAAGTTAAAGTAGCTGTAGAAAAATATTTTTCAGCGTTGCCAAAAGGCAAAGTTTTGCCAATTCCAAAAACTAACTTTCCCAAACTTTCGGGCAAAAGAGTAAATATTAGTGGAAAATTTTCCCAAGCTTATATTTTAAAAGGTTATACCGCCCCCGATATTAAAAATGAAAATTTTGCAACGCTTAAAGTTATAACCGCTCTGCTAGGTTCACGCATGAGCGCAAGGTTGTTTGTAGAACTAAGAGAAAAGCTAGGTCTTGCTTACGAGGTAAACGCCCTGTACCCCACATTTGTAAATAAAAGCTATTTCGGCGTTTATATGGGGCTTGATAAAAAAAATGTGGGGCTTGCTGAAAGAAAAATGGAAGAAATTTTAAAAGACTTGGGCATAAATAAAGTAAGCCGAGCAGAACTTAAAAACGTACAAAACTATATTTCGGGCGTTTATCTTTTAGACAGGCAAACTTTGGGGCGTCAGTCTTACTATTTGGGGTGGCGCGAAATAACGGGGCTTGGCTATAAGTACGACGAAAAATATTTAAAACAAATTTTAAAAGTAACCCCGCAGGATATTTACAAAGCCGCAAAAAAATATTTTAACAACCCCGCTTTAACGGTTACGGTAATGCCCGAAGAAAAACCGAAAACGGCTAAATTAAAATGAACAAGCAAAGCTTTATTTTAATTGTTGCGGCATTTGTTTTTATGGTTTCTTGCGCGCCGCGCGCTCCAAAGTACGAAGGGGAATTTCCAAACAAACCCGGTTTTAGAGACGCTTTTATTACCGCTTCCCTAAGTGATGCATCTTTCCTTAACCCCGTGCTTGCCACGGACTCTGCCTCTAACTCTGTAAACGCTATGATTTTTAACGGGCTTTTAAGGTATGACGAAAACTTAATACTAGTGCCAGACCTTGCCGAAAGCTTTGAAGTTTCTGAAAATGGTTTAGAAATAATTTTTAATCTTAGGCGTGGCGTACTCTGGCATGACGGTAAACCATTTACCGCCCGTGACGTTGAATTTACTTTCCAGCGCCTAATAGACCCTACTGTTAAAACGCCGTTTTCTTCTAACTATACAATAGTTGAAAGTTTTGAAGTAATAAACGATTATACAATAAGAATAACTTACGCACAGCCTTTCGCACCAGTGCTTGAAAGCTGGGGAATGTCAATACTTCCAGCACATGTTTTTGAGGGGTACGACTTTAACACCGCCCCCGCAAACCGCGCGCCTATAGGCACAGGCCCTTATAAGTTTGTCAGCTGGCGTACAGACCAAAAAATAATTTTAAGGGCTAATGAAAATTATTTTCGCGGCCGTCCCTATATTAATCATTATGTAATAAGGGTAATACCAAACCAGTCTGTGCAGTTTTTGGAACTTCGCAACCAAAGTATTGATAGTATGGCGCTTACCCCAGACCAATGGTACGCTTACTCCAGATTTTTCGAAAATTATTCAAAATTTGATTTTCCGGCATTTAGTTTTACCTTTTTGGGGTTCAACTTAACTAAAGAACCGTTTAATAACCCAAAATTTATAAAAGCTATAGACCATGCAATAAACAAAGAAGATATTATACAAGGCGTGCTGCTTGGGCGGGGGGTAAGATCAACGGGCATTTTCCCGCCGCAAAGCTGGGCGCATAACCCAAATATTGCCCCGCGGGAATTTAGCCCGCAAAAAGCTGTTGAAATGTTGGAGAGTATAGGCTTTGAACACTCGGGCGGCACGTTACTATACAACGGCATTCCGTTTGAATTCACTATAACCACAAACCAAGGCAATAAACCGCGCGCACTTGCCGCCCAAATTATACAGCAAAATTTAAGAGATATCGGCATAAGGGCAAATATTAGGATAATCGACTTCGGTGTTTTTGTAAACCAAATTATAGCAAACCGCAATTTTGAAGCTGTTATACTAGGCTGGAACACAGCCATAGACCCAGACCAATTTTCCCTTTGGCACTCAAGCCAAACGGGCGCAAGGCAGTACAATTTTATGAGTTATAATAATCCGCGCGTAGACTACTTGTTTGTAAAAGCCCGCACAACTTTTGACAGGGAAACTCGCCGCAAGGCTTATTTTGAAATACAAGAAATTATGAGAGAACACCCGCCCTGCATTTTTTTATTTCATCCGCAAAACCTTGTTGCTTTGCATAAAAGGTTTGAAAATGTGGAACTCACCGCCGCAGGCATAGGGCATAACTTTACAGACTGGTGGGTCAGGGGCGAAAACATAAGGCATAGTTTAAGTGATTTGTAGTGCTTAAGATTACTTTGCTACTATAGGACCGTGACGCTCAAATAAATGTGAAGAAGGGAGTAGAATTGAATAAAAAGATTTGTTTGTTTTTTGCTTTAATTTTGTGTATGTGTTTGTTTGTTGGTTTTATATATCAATCCTACCCTCTTCATCCCTCCCTCCACGAGGATGAAATTTCAATAGAGGATAGATTTCGTGTTGCACAGGAATATTCCAATGATTTTTTTATCTCTAACCATGACCACTACAGATGCTTTATGATATTTGTTGCATCACGCTTTGTCAGAGAAGGTGATACGGTAATTGATGTTGGTGCCCTTAATGGATATATTACCTTACCTCTTGCTGATATTGTAGGCAAAAAAGGACATGTCTATAGCTTTGAACCCATTCCATATCTTGCGAAACGGCTCAAAATAAAATTTAAAAACAATCCATCAGTCCGAGTAATAGACAAAGCAGTAACAAGCGAACGGATTATTAACAATAAAGAATACACTACTTTCTATTATGTGCTGCCTCCTTATGAAGCTCTATCTGGAATACGTAGAAGATGCGATATTTCAGACAAGAAGGACATTCAACGTATTACAGTTCCTGTAACAACTCTTGATCGTACTATAAACAAAGAAAACAGAGTTTCTTTTATTAAAATAGATGTAGAAGGGGGTGAGTTTGACGTTTTACTTGGAGCGAGAAAAATTTTGCTATCCCATCGGCCATTGATAATTTTTGAATATAATAATTGGTCAGCTATATATGTTTGGGGTTATACAAGAGAGGAGTTTCTTCAATTTTTTAAAGATATTAATTACAATCTTTATAAATTTACAGGAGGAAGATTTGAAGAAGTAATTTGGAATAATAGTATGTATTGGAAAATCTGGGCAGTTC
>WQVR01000066.1 GCA_009785775.1 Candidatus Proendomicrobium guianensium | reverse complement strand
TTAGAGGTAAAGTTTAACGTGGTTTTTTTTCGGGCAAAGTCTGAGTCTAAAAGTTTTTTTGCTTTTTTTAAAACTTTGCCGCAATTACTTTTGTCTGACACAACCAACAATTTATAAGCTTTAACCGTTTTATAAACATATTCGGCATTTTTCATGCGCCCTTCTATTTTCAAGCAGGCTACGCCTGCACGCTTTAAATTTAAAATATACTCGGAAAGTTCTAAATCTTTAGGCGATATATAATAACCTTCTCCTGCTATACACTTATATAGTCTACGGCAAGGCTGGGCGCATAATCCCCTGTTTCCGCTAAAGCCACCTATAGCGCTAGACATTAAACATAACCCCGAAACGCTAAAGCATAATGCCCCATGCACAAAAACTTCAAGTTCGGGAGCTAAGCCCCCATTTATTTTAGATATTTCTTGAAAAGAAAGTTCCCTAGCCAGAACAACTCGCTTAAAACCCAATTTTTTGGCAAAAGCCGCACCCGCACTATTGTGAACAGCCAACTGGGTGCTCGCATGGCAAACAATGTTGGGAAAATATGTTTTTATTATGTTTAAAATGCCTAAGTCTTGAATTATCACGCCGTCGACGCCGGCATTAGAGATTATGTTTAGCGTTTTAAAAAGGGCGGGAAGTTCTGTTTCTTTTACAAGAGTGTTTAGGGTAACATAAACTTTTACATTGTTTTTACGGGCATAATCTGAATACGCGTAAAATTCACTTGTCGTAAAATTTTGCGCATTTTTGCGGGCATTAAAATTTTCTAACCCTAAATATATGGCGTCTGCACCCGCGGCAACCGCGGAAATAAAAGAATCTTTAGACCCCGCCGGCGCCAACACTTCAAGTTTTTTCATATGTAATATTTACCTGTTTCTACGGCATAGGCATTTTCTATTATTTCGGTTTCAGAACCCGTTATCGCAACAACATCAAACCTAAATGACTTATCATGCAGATAATGTTTTTTTATATATGCCAAAGCTGATTTAATAATTTTAGCTTGTTTGCTTTTGCTTACAAACTCAGGCGCCGCACCAAAACTCGCGCTTTTACGGTATTTAACCTCGATAAAAACAATGTAGTCTTCTTTTGATGCAATAATATCTATTTCGCCCATACGGGTAAGATAGTTAGTTGTGAGTATTTTATAGCCTGCTTTTTTTAGAAGCGTGGCCGCAGTTTTTTCATATTCCTGACCTGTTTGTTTGTTAGTATTCATAAATTTTTTACGGGAGCAAAACTTTCACGATGGATAGGGCATTTTCCATGTTTTTTTAAGGCTTCTATATGAAGTTTTGTGCCGTAGCCTTTATGCTTGTCAAAGCCGTACTGGGGATATAGTTTCGCGTAATCGTCCATAAGATTGTCCCGCGTTACTTTAGCAAGTATACTTGCGGCGGCTATTGCCGCACTTTTAGCGTCGCCGCCGACAACTGTAATCTGTTTAATAGATGTTTCAATTTTTTGGTTACCGTCTACCAGACAAAGCATGGGAAGCTGTTTTAAAGACTGAAGGGCGTTTTTCATGGCAAGAAGCGAGGCTTGTAAAATGTTTAACTTGTCTATTGTTTGGGCGTCCACAATATTTATGGAATAGCCCAAAGCTTGTTGTTTTATAAGGTTGAATAGTTCTTCACGTTTTTTTTGGGTAAGTTTTTTTGAGTCATTAAGGAAAGGAATTTCAATACCGGCAGGTAGTATCACTGCCGCCGCTACAACCGGACCTGCTAAAGGACCTCTCCCCGCTTCGTCTATACCTACAGGGAGAAGTCCTTTATCTGTAAACTGCTTATCAAAAGCGCTTAAAGCGCAATTTTTAAAATCTTGCAAACTTTCGGGGAATAATTCCAAAACGGTTCCCCTTTTTACTTAGTTTGCGGCAGGTGCGTCTTGAGCAACAGCCTTAGCGGCAACAGCGGGCGCAGCAACCTGTTTTTTTCTGGTGTCTTCGGTAATTCTTGCGGCTTTACCTGAGAGATTTCTTAGATAATAAAGCCTTGCGCGGCGCACTTTTCCACGGCGCACAACTTCTATTTTTTCTATACGGGGAGAGTTTACCGGAAATATCCTTTCAACGCCCACGCCGAAAGAAATTTTACGCACAGTAAAAGTTTTTGTAAGGCCTTCGCCTTTATCCCTTATAACCACGCCTTCAAAAACCTGTATTCTTTCGTTGCCGCCTTCGACAACTTTAAAATAAACTTTTACCTGGTCACCCGGGTTGAAAGGGGTACGTTCTTTTTTTTGTGACATTTCAATAGCGGCTATCAGTGACATTTTACTGCTCCTTTATATTATCTTGTTTACTTTTTAAATTTTTTAAACTACTGCCCAAAATATCGGGTCTGCGTTTTTTTGTGCGCTCAAGTGCTTGCTGTTTGCGCCAGTCTTGTATTTTTTTATGGTTCCCCGAAAGCAAAACTTCGGGAACCTTTAAACCTTTAAAAACCGCAGGGCGCGTATAATGCGGATAGTCTAACAAGCCGTTAAAGAAAGAATCGTTTTCAACGCTTGCGGCTTCACCCACCACGCCGGGAATAAAGCGGCTTACAGCATCTGTCAGAGCCATGGCGGCAATTTCCCCGCCGGTTAAAACGTAATCGCCCACAGACACTTCCATATCTACCCAGTTTAAAGCGCGTTCGTCAATGCCTTCATAGTGACCGCACAATAAAACCAAGTGTTTATGCAAACTAAGTTTTTTTATAAGCGCCGTGTTTAAGGATTTTCCTTGCGGCGACATATATATTACCAAAGGCTTTGCCAAAGGATTTTTATAGGCGGCATTTTTTTTTACAACGCCCACGCTTTTTATCGCTTTGTATACAGGGGACGCCTGCATTACCATGCCGGCACCGCCGCCGAATGGTTTATCGTCTACCTTTTTATGTTTGCAATCAGAGAAAGAACGTATGTCTACACAATTAACTTTTATTAAGCCCTTTTCTTGGGCGCGCCCTAAAATGCTTTGCGTTAAAGGGCCTTTAAACATTTCGGGAAACAGCGTTAAAATGTCAATCTTCATAAACGGTATAACCGTTATATTCGGCACTCTCGTCACGGGATATGGTTTTATAAATTTCCTCATACCCTTGGGGCAAAGTAACAAATATTTTTTTTCTTGAAAGGTTTACTTCGCGCACGACTGTTTTTAAAGCGGGAATAAGTATTTCATCGTACTGGGATTTAACCGTCCAGACATCGTTAGAACCCGTAACGGTAACATCTGAAAGTAAACCCAGTTTTTCGCCTTTTTCGTCGTAAACTTCAAAACCTAAAATATCTGAAACATTCCATGCTTGCGGCGCGTCTTTAGGCATTATTCTACTATTTCAACTGAAGCGCGTTTGTCTAACTTCGCAGACGCCGAGTTTATGATAATTCTTATGGCTTTTATAATTCTGCCTTCTTTGCCGATAATTTTACCGCGGTCGCCTTCTGCTACTTTAAGTTCTAAAACCGTGGCTTTTTCACCGGCTATTTCGTTAACTTCAACCTGATCGGGATTATCTACCAAAGATTTCGCTATGTAGAGTAGTAAGTCTTTCATATTTTTTTACCTCTTTGCTTCTTATTTTGCCGGAGTTTCTTTCCTCAGCAAGTCTTTTACCGTGTCAGACGCTTGCGCGCCTGTTTTAAGCCAGTACTCAACCCTGTCCATTTTCAAGTTTAGTTTGTTTTCTGGGGCTATAGGGTCGTATTGACCTAAAACTTCTATAGGTTGGCCGTTTCTTTTAGCGCGCTGGTCTATAGCGACAACTCTGTAGTATGGTCTTTTTGGTTTTCCTATTCTTTGTAAACGCAAACGAACACTCATCTTTTCACCTCTTTAAAATATGGCTGTAACCCGTTAATTCTATATGAATTTTCAATGTTTGTCAACCGCCGGCAAGGCATATTACAGGTAAGCAACAAGCTAGGCGCGAGGTTTTGTATTCCAACGCCTGTGAAACCAAAACCAGTGTTCGGGGTGGAGTGTGGCGGCGATTTCAAGTTTTTTCATGTAAGCCGCCATTATTATTTCAACATCTTTTTCCTGATTGCCTGTATTTGGGTGGGGTATTTCTTCAAATTTTACAATATATTTGCCATTAGGCTGGCGAACGCCAAAACCGCAAAGTATCGGGCAATTCGCGCGCAAAGCAAAAAGCGCGGGACCTTTTGCGGTACTTGCAAGGCGGTTAAAAAACGGCACGAAAACGCCTTGATGGCTTGCGTCTTGGTCGGCCAGTATTGCCACAACCCTGTTAGATTTAAGAGCTTTCATTACAGCTTTAAATGGGTTATTGTCTTTATAAATGGTTTCAAAACCTTTAAAACTGCGCACGTCATTTATTAAAGAATCTACCATTTTGTTTGATTGCTCTGCCACTATAACGCTTAAAGGATAGCGCTTGGCAAAAGACAGCGCGGTAAGTTCCCAATTGCCGAAATGCGCGCTTAAAACAACCGCGCCATTGCCTTTTTTTAAGGCTTGTTCTATAAGGTAAATATTTTCATAAACCATCATTTCTTTAAGTTCTGCCGAATTCATAACGGGAAAAAACATTATCTCAACAAATGTACGCGCAAAATGTTTATATACATTTTTTAATATGGCTTTGCGCTCTTTTAGCGTTTTATCCGGAAAAGCATACGACAAAGATTCCATCATAAGCTTTTTGCGTATAGGTAAAAAATAATACACAAAACCCGCGACGCACGCGCTTACTTTTACAGCCATATTAAAACCTACCGCGCGCACAAAGCCTATAACAGTTTTAAGTGAAATATATTCGATAAAATGTCTGGTTTTTTTTGATTTCATGTTTTTATGGGTTAGTAGTGCTTAGCGTCATTTTTTCTTCTTTTTTAACAAGATTCCCGCAAGTAAACTATAGCTAAAATCCATAGCTTTGTACTGGCAAAACTCGTGACAGCAGTAACAGCTTATACATTTTTTATTTATAACATAGGGCTTTTTTGTACTTTCTGAAACTTTTATAGCGTCTACGGGGCAAGACTTTAAGCAAAGCATGCACGACACGCACTCTGCAGGTTTTATAACGGGCTTTACCCACAAAAACTTACCCATAAAGTTTGCCAGAAAATTCGGCACCCGGTTAAAAATTTTCACGCTTGGAAAATTAAAACTTGCCTTTGCGCCGCCTTTTGGGAGAACGCCGTCTGGAAGTTCCACGGGTGGTCCAAGCTCGGGAAACTCAAAGCTTTCTAAATTATCACAAAAGTCGCCCATAGTTTCTATTTTAGAAATGTCTGTTTCGCCAAGTTCTCTGTGATGTAATATGCTTATTAGCTTATTTTGGCGCTGGTCGCCTTTTAGCATTTTCATAGCCGCTGAATCTATAGAAACAGCGTCGCTTGAGGCGGCAATAAAACCCGTATTTTTTAAGTTTCCGCCGGAAGGGCCTTGCCCGTCCATAGACACTACCGCATCTAAAACATTAAGCCTTACTTTGGGTTTAATATAAGCGTAAATGTCTGCAAGCACTGTAGCAAAGTCGTCAGGGCGCGGAGCAAACTTGTGATATTCGGTTTTTATAAGGCCGGGTATTATGCCATAAAAATTTTTTACGGCGGCAGTTAAATACATTAAACTGTGTGTTTTAAGTTTTGGCATATTTATAATGCCGTCTACATTTTTTACAACATTAGAAAACCGAAAAGCTTTTACAAATTTATTGTCTAGGTTTATCTCAAAAGAGCCGGCTGCTTCAAAATTTACAAGCTCTACATTTTCACCACGCGCCACACGCGCCATACCGGTTTTTTCCCAAAGAAGTTTTATATCGTGAAAGGAAGTTCCCCCGGGGCTATCGCCTATAATAGGGGTAGCGCCTGCCGCTTTTACAAGCTTTACAATTTGGCGTACAATTTCGGGGTGGGT
>WQVR01000065.1 GCA_009785775.1 Candidatus Proendomicrobium guianensium | reverse complement strand
TAAAACCTTTTAACGGTATAAGATATTCAAAAAAAAATATTACTAATCTTATTTGCCCTCCCTATGATGTTATAAGCCCTTTGGAAAAAGTTAAACTTAAAAAACTGTCTAAAAATAATGCTGTAAGCTTAGAATTGCCAGATGCACAAGGCAAAAAAAACAAATACGCTAATGCCGCAGCGCTTCTTGAGGAATGGCTGGAGGAAGGCGTGCTGGAACAAGACAGCGAACCCGCTTTTTATTTTTACGAACAAACTTTTAAAAGCGGCGGCGTTAAAAAATCGCGCCGCGGGTTTTTTGCCGCGCTTAAACTTGAAAATCCGTACAACGGGTCTGTAAAAGTGCACAAAAAAACTCTTGCAGCTCCCAAGGCAGACCGTTTAAGCCTGCTTAAAGCCGCAAAGGCTAATTTAAGCCCTATTTTTGGCTTGTTTGAAGATAACAAACTTACTGCCGTAAATATTTGCAAAAGCGTGGCAAAACGCGCGCCGCAGACAACTGCTAAAGATACAGACGGCACTACCCACAAACTTTGGGCGGTTTGCGACGCAGATATCGTAACCGAAATTGAAAAACTTGTCGCGGGCAAAAAAATGTTTATAGCAGACGGGCACCACCGCTACGAAACAGCTTGGAATTATTTTTGCGACAGAAAAAAGAAAGACCCTAAATTTTTTGAAAATAAAGACTATGGTTTTGTAATGGCTTTTATATGCCCCATGGAAGACCCCGGCATTGCCATATTGCCTACGCACAGGGTGGTAAAAGAACCTAAAAATTTTGAAAGCCTTATCGAAAAATATTTCGATGTTTTGGGCGAAAAATGCTATCCCAAACTTGCCAAAAGTTCTTCTGGCATTCAGCCTTTGCTTGTTTATAAAAAGGGTAAATATAGAACGCTTATGCTTAAAAAAGACGCAGACCTTAAAAAAATCATGCCCAAACGCTGCAAAGCCTACACGGAACTTGCCGTAAGCATATTGCACGCTATTCTTATATCCGGCGCCGAAGCGGCAGACTGCGTTTATGTTAAAGACGCTAAAGAAGCCGCCGCAACCGCCAAAAAAACAGGCAAAATAGCCGTAATTGTTCCTGCAACCCCTATAGAAGCTTTAAAAGAAATTGCCTTAAATAGCGAAATTATGCCGCAAAAGTCCACTTATTTTTATCCTAAACTTGCAAGCGGCGTGGTTATACGTTCGGTATAGGCGGTAAGGTAAACAAGTAATGAGTTTTATATTAGATATAGTTTTTGTGGCAAGCTGTGCTGTAATTTTTATGCTTGGCTTTGCCACGGGTATTACAAGAAGTTCTTTTGCTGTTGCGGCAGGCTTTGTCGGCATAATGGCGGCAAGCTATTACCCTTATCCATACGGCATAAATTACTACATAATTTTTGCGGTAATGGCTATGCTTGTGTTTTTTGCAGGGTTAGTGGTGCGCAGGCTTGTCAATTTTTTTTACTTAAACATAGTAGACAAAACCGCGGGCGCTGTTTTGGGCGTTTTTGTGTGGGCGCTTGTGTGCTTTAATGTAATACTTCCCTCTATAAAAAATGCTCAGGATTTTATTGAAGATTCCAGAGTGTCTTTATCGCGTTTTAGCACCATGACGCTTAACAGATACCTTCCGCAGTTCGGGGCATTCTCTCTAAGGGATATCAGGCAAAATATTTTAGAAAAAGTTATCGAAATTCAAAATAATATACCGGAGACAACTAATGAGCAAACTGAAACTGGGCTTTCCTAAAGGCAGCCTGCAAGAATCCACAATAGAACTTTTTAAAAAAGCGGGCATACGCATTACGGCTTCCTCGCGTTCCTACTTTCCTACTTCAGACGACTCTGAACTTGAAATAATGCTTGTGCGTAGTCAGGAAATGGCGCGCTACGTTGCCGACGGCACTTTTGACGCAGGCCTTACGGGTTTTGACTGGATATGCGAGTCGGGCGCTAACGTTCGCGAAGTTTGCGAGCTTAACTACGCAAAATCAGGCTTTCGCCCTGTGCGTTGGGTGGTGTGCGTGCCTAATGACAGCAAAATAAAAACGCTTAAAGATTTAAACGGCAAAAAAGTTGCCACCGAGCTTGTAAACTATACAAAAAAATATTTCAAAAAAAATAAGGTAAACGCAAATATAGAATTTTCATGGGGCGCTACCGAAGCCAAAGCCGGCCGCCTTGTAGACGCCATTGTAGAACTTACCGAAACGGGCTCTTCCCTGCGCGCCAACAACTTGCGCATTATAGACGAAATGTTAACTTCTACCACGCGCCTAATTTGTAATGACGCAGCCCTAAAAAACGCTTGGAAACGCGAAAAAATTGAAAACCTTGCCATACTTTTAAAAGGCGCGCTTGCGGCTGAAGGCATGGTGGGCTTAAAGCTTAATATACACGTTAAAAATTTGCAAAAAATTATGAGCCTTCTGCCTGCTTTAAAAAAACCTTCCGTCAGCCCGCTTACCGATGATAACTGGCTTGCTTTAGAAGTTATCATGGAAGAGAAAGTTCTAAAAAAACTTATTCCCGCGCTTAAAAGAGCCGGTGCCGAAGGTATTATAGAGTATCCTCTAAATAAGATTATATACTAGTTTTTACTTTGGCTTTTGAATTTTTACTTCCTTACACACCGCCTTATGTGCTAGTCCGCACACTTCGGCGTCGCAAGCGTCGTAAAAATTCCAAAATCCTGTGTAAAAGTTTAAACCATAACAATGCAAACTCAAAACACGTTGCCTTGTTCTATAAATTAGTAAGGAAATTTTATGAATTCAAATATACGTGTACGTTTTGCGCCTTCCCCCACGGGAGATTTACATATAGGCGGTGTGCGCACAGCTTTGTTTAACTGGTTATTCGCGCGCCACACAGGCGGCAAATTTATACTCCGCATAGAAGATACAGACGAAGCGCGCTCTACGGATGAGTCTGTAAAAGTTATTTTAGACGCTATGAAATGGCTTAATCTTAACTGGGACGAAGGTCCCGGCAGTAAAAGTAGTGATACTTCCGCAAAATACGGCTCGTACTATCAAATGCAACGCAAGACAGACGGCATTTACCAAAAATATGCCGACATTTTGCTTGAAAAAGGGCTTGCCTACCGCTGTTACTGCACACCCGAAGAAGTAGACGCAATGAGAAAAAAAGCCCAAGCCGAAAAAAAGCCCCCTAAGTATGACGGCTCTTGTTTTGGAAAGCAAGACGGCTCAAGCGACAAATCCGCCGTAATACGTTTTAAAATGCCCGTTTCTGGCAATATAGTTTTAGAAGATATTGTGCGTGGGAATGTAGAGTTTGATAACTCGCTTCTTGACGACTTTGTAATAATGAAAGCCAATGGCACGCCCACCTATAATTTTGCCTGCGTTGTTGACGACTATTTAATGGAAATGAGCCATATTATCCGCGGGGATGACCACATCTCTAACACTCCGCGTCAATTGCACTTGTACAAAGCATTCGGTTGGGAACTGCCGAAATTCGCGCATTTGTCTATGATAATGGGTTCAGACGGCGCGCGCCTATCCAAACGTCACGGGCATACCTCTGTGTTGGAATACATGCAAGAGGGTTATTTAAACGAAGTTTTAATTAATTATCTTGCCTTGCTTGGCTGGTCTACCGTAGACAGCCAACAGCTTTTTGACTTGCCTGATTTAATAAATAAATTCAGCCTTGAGGGTTGCGGCTCAAGCCCAGCCACTTTTGACACCATAAAACTTCTTTGGATGCAGGGCGAATATATACGCAAAAAAACACCCGCCCAAGTTTACGATTTATTTATGACTTGGATTTCGCAAACCAATAACCAAAAACTTATTGAAGGCTGGGGCGATACGCTTGTAAAAAAAGGTATCGAGCTTGAGCATGAAAAAATAAAACTGCTTGCGGGTATTCCTGCTTTAATAAGCTTCTTTTTTGATAAAGAGGTGGTTTTTGAAGAAGAGTCTGTAAATAAAGTGTTTTTATCCGACAAATCAAAAGAAACCGCGCGCCTTGTACTTACCGAAAGCGCTGTGCGTTTAAAAAGTTTTGAGCCTTTTACAGCTGAAGGTTTAGAGCAATACTCGCGTGACTTAGCAACGGAAAAAGGCATTAAAACTGGGCAGGTATTCCACCCGCTTCGTGTTTCTACTTCGGGGCGCACGCAAGGCCCAAGCCTGTTTCATATGCTAGAAGTTTTCGGACGTGATGAAGTTGTAAAACGTATTGATAAAGCATTAGAAATATATTTCAAATAATCTGGAGGTATCATGGAAGATAAAGACATAAACCAAAAGTTTTTCGGGCTTATAACAATGTTTGCGGGCGCTACATGGCAATTTTTGGGTAAAGTTCCCAATCAAATGGACGGCAAAATAAGCGTAGATTTAAAGGCCGCGCAAATGTATATAGACGTGCTGGAAATGCTTCGCGAAAAAACAAAAGGCAATTTAACTTCTAAAGAAGAAAGCTTACTTGCCGAAACCATTTCAAGTTTGCAGTTAAACTATGCAGACGAAGCGGCAAAACCGCAGGATAAAAAAGAACCCGCCCCGCCCGAAGCATGCAAATGCGGTTGCGGTAAAGAAAATTGTGATTGCGAAAAAAAAGATGAAACCGCTAACTGCGGTTGTGATAAATAAAAGTAAGTAAAACAAAGGAGATAAAACAATGATACAACAAGGTATATTTGCGGCGCTATTATTTATGGCGGCTGTTAGAATCGGCGGGTGGAATAGTGTTAAAGATTTTTGGTCTTTAGTAACAGCGGCTATTATGTTTGCCGTTATAGATTTTGGTATTGGGTGGCTTGTTCCAAGATTTTTGCATATTCAACACGCACAGCTTATAGCTACGCTGGTGGCTCTTCCGTTTATATTAATGTTTCTTTCGCGCCTTGTGTCCGGCTTTGAAGTAAGAAGCCTTTTTAAAGCGCTAAAAGTAACTGTTTGCTATGCTATTGTTGTTATTTTGCTACAGGTGGCTCTTACGCTGCTTCAAAACTCAGGCGTAATATAAGATATAAGCAAATTTAGCAGTTAAAAAATTGCCCGATAGTGTAATGGTAACACGTCTGTCTCTGGAACAGAAGATTCATGGTTCGAGTCCATGTCGGGCAGTTTAATAAAACTGCCGATGTGGACGGGCTTTTTTGTCCCACCTAGGCAGTTTTTGCTGTGGCTTTTGGATTTTTGCCGCCTTACACGCCGCTTCATTTGCTACTCGCAAACTTCAGCGCCGTAAGCGTTGCAAAAACGCCAAAACCCTTTGCAAAAATATTCTTAGTAATGCTGAGATGGGTGTAAACATGAACAAAGTAAAACTGTTTGAAGAAAAAATAGTCCGTAGCACTTGGGATGAGAAAGCAGAGAAATGGTGGTTTTCAATCACCGATGTAATTGCTATTTTAACCGACCAATCGGACTATGAAAAAAGCCGAAACTATTGGAAGTGGCTGAAAAATAAACTTAAAGAAGAAGGTAGTGAAGTGGTTAGTATTGCTAACCAGTTGAAAATGCTTGCGCCTGACAAAAAAATGCGACTAACAGATGTTGCAGATACAGAGCAGATTTTACGCTTAGTTCAATCTATACCAAGTAAGAAAGCAGAGCCTTTCAAGCTGTGGCTTGCAAAAGTTGGCAGTGAAAGGCTTGACGAAACAATAGACCCCGAAATTTCTATAGAGCGTGCAATTAACAGTTACAGGCATTTAGGTTATAGCGAAAGTTGGATAAATCAGCGTATTAAATCTATAGAGGTTCGCAAAGTATTGATGAATGGGATAAAAGCGGAGTAAAAAAAGGGCTAGAGTACGCAAAACTTACAGATTTAATGAGCAAAGTATGGAGTGGAATAATAATCTGCGAGTGAAAAAATTTTAGGAGAGTATATTTAATGTCGAATGTTGTTTTTTCCAATAC